>JAGVIF010000568.1 GCA_020056205.1 Lentisphaeria bacterium
TCAGCAAAGGACGGGGTTTGCTGAACTTATACCTTGCGAGCCCTCCGATGGCATCTGCAACGGCGCGGTTTATGAGTTCTGCAATTGGCTCAGTCATCCATTTCTTTGATTATCAATATGTTATGAATTATTTATGCCGAATCCGTCACGGATTCAGGTGTAATTCCGCCGCTACTTTACAGTTATGGCAAAATTTTTGTCTTCCGTTAGCTCAAGGCTCTTCAACGAGCGAAGGATTTTGTCAACTTTGCCGCCTGTGAGAGCCGGAAGAAACTTCTCTATGATTTTGTTTTCGACAAATTTTATCGGCATTTTGCCCATTTTGCATTCAATAACGTTGAAAGAAACCGGAATGCTTCCGTCTGACGCCCCCTCTATTTTTACCGGAGAGCCCTTCAGTTCAAACGTGACCGGAATTTTTCCTCCAAGTTTTGTCGCGAGAAATATTCTGACAAAGCCCTGCTGGTCTATCTTGAAGGCGATTTTTTCAATATTGTATGCTCCGCCGCTCTCTCCTTCTATTTTTCCAACGAAAGTGTCGTTGTAGACGAAGGTTGCTTCTTCGGACGTGAAAGTGTATTTCTCGTCTCCTATTTGTTCATCCACCCGGGCTATAAGATTTTTAATTTTTTCCTTTGCCGCATTCTGCGCGGGAGTATCCGTCAGCGTCGGATATTCGGCGATGTTTCCAGGAATAAACATTGCGACGAGGACTCCAACGACTGCAACAAAAAGTATCAGGCCTATCAGTTTTCTCGCTATTCCGAAGAAATTAAATCCTCCGCTCTTGTCAGCAATCCTGGGTCTTATCCGTTCTATGTCGAGTTTCTCCCCGCAGTTTCTGCAGAATATTCCCCCGAGTTGATTTTCAAAACCGCATTTTGGACATTTGATAAGCATTTTCAGTCTCCCGTTGTTGCAGATGTTTTTTCGGTTTTTTTTGTTTCCGCTGCCTTGTCTGAAGCAGGAACGGTTTCTTCTTTTTTCGCCGAGTTCGGCCGCCTGTAGTCTGTCTCGTAGAAACCGCTGCCTTTGAAAATTATTCCGGCGCCCGATCCGATAAGCCTTTTCACTTTGCCGGCTTTACAGCAAGTACAATGCGTTAAACGCGCGTCCGTCATTTTTTGAAAATGGTCGAAAACATTTCCGCACTTTTTGCATTGATATTGATAGGTAGGCATAGAAAACTCTCCATTCGTAAATATTCACCGAACCCCGCCTGCCTGTGCGTGTCCGCACGCAGACAGGTCCTTTCGGTGAATATTTACATATAAGACACGGTTTGCGAAATTCGCGCTTCCATTCTTTTGACGAAGCGGAAACTGTATATTATGAAGAAGAAAAAACAAGTTAAGATCAAAAATACTCAACAATTCTGCCGTCAACGTCTTCGAAATGTCTTTCCCCCCTTCTCATATCGGGAGAGAGGGTTATTTTTCCTCCGCCTCCCGGAAGGTCTATCGCAAAAACAGGCATTGCGAGAGAGGAAAGTTTGCGGCGCAAAGAGGTTATTATCTCGAGAGCGCGGTCAACTCCTGTCATAAAATGCGCGTTTCCATCAACCGGATCCGCATGAAAAAGATAATGAGGCTTCACTTTCAGCGCGACAAGTTTTCTGAAAAGTTTTTCGAGAACTTCAGGACTGTCGTTTATCCCCTTCAAAAGAACTGTATGATTCAAAATAAGAACCCCCGCAGCATTCAAATTTCTTATTTTCTTTTCCGTTTCTGAGGATATTTCCAAGTAGTGATTAAAGTGGGACATAAACCATATCTTGCGCGATGAAGAAAAAATATCTAAAACTTTATTTGTCAGACGCGCGGGATTGGCGGTTAAAACTCTGCTTCCTATCCTTATAACATCAATGCTTTCTATATTGTCAAGAGCGGAAATCAACCTGCGCAGTTCCCTGTCCGCAAGGGTCAAAGGGTCTCCTCCCGACAGGATTGCCTCTTTTATTTCACTGTTTTTCCTTAAATATCCTGCGATTTTCGCAAATTCTTCGTCCGATATCTTCCATTTTTTGTTTTCTTTTGCCCACAGCCTTTTCCTGAAGCAAAAACGGCAGTGGATAAAGCATTCATTAGAACATAATATCACGGCCCTGTCCGCATATCTTCGGACGAGTTTTAGAAGAGGCATGAAACGTTTTTCGTCTTGAGGGTCGGCCGTCATTTTTTTGTTGGAACGCAATTCTTTCCGCGAAGGCATAACCTGCATAAGAATTGGATCTTTGTCGGCGTCAGAACTTCCCGCAAGAGACAAATAATGAGGGCTTGCCAAAAAAGGGTATCTGCTGCTATTTTTAAATAGAAAGTTCTTTTGTTTCAAATACGCGCGCCTTTTCTTGTTTGTAATCCAAAAACTCGGCGAAGGAAAAAGCAAAACTTAGGTAAAATATGCCTGTCAGTATTTTCCCCGCGAATTTCGCAATCTCCTTCATCGGCGTTGGCTGAATTTGCGTTGTTGGGATTTTTTTATGTCCCATATTTTTGAAAACGGTATCACCCGCAACGGCCAATTTCCAGTCAGCCGCGAGGTCTTCTCTGTGAATCTCAATCCGCATACTATAGCGCAAATCAGAAAGAGAGCAAAAGACCCATGGTATAAGTTCAGTAAACCCTGTCCTTTTACTGAACTTATACATGTAAATATTCACCGAAAGGACGGGGTTCGGTGAATATTTACGCCCCATGCCCCTTAACCTACATTTATTTCAGCAATTGAAAGTATTCGTTTTCGATTTCCCGAACCATGATTTTCCAGTCGAATTTTTCAAAGACCATTTTTTGGCCGTTTGTTCCGAGGGATGAGGCGAGTTGAGGATTTCTCAGTATTGAAATTGCGAATTTCGCAACGGAATCAATGTCGCCTGTATCGGCGAGAAATCCGGTTTTTCCCCCGATGATTACCTCGGGAGAACCGTCAAGGCGGTAGGCTATCGCCGGTTTCCCCGCAGCGAACGCCTGGACGACCGCGCGCGGAAGTCCTTCTCTGAGAGATAGATGTATTAAAACATCCATCGCTGAAACGTACGATGGCACTTCCTCCGGCGGAACAAGGCCGGCGAAATGAAACTTCAGCCCCATATCTTCGGATTGTTTTTTCACATCGTCCTTCATAACGCCGTCTCCTACGATCAAAAAATGGACGTTGTTAATTTCCTTTGCGATTTTCGCGGACGCCGGGAGAAAATCCTCGTAGCCTTTGAGAGGGAAAAGGCGGGCGACCGCCCCGACAAGCGGCGCATCGGACGGAATTTTGAATTTTTCCCTTATTCTATTTCTTTCACGGCCGCAGTTTCTATACGAATCAAGTTCTATCCCGCTGTAGATGACTTTAAATTTCCCGCGATTTGCGATTTTCGCAGAAACACACTGGTCTATCATTGCCTGCGCGACGGCAAAAATCTTGTCGCATTTTTTCGCCGCCCATCTTTCGGCGAGTTTGTATAAGAAGTTTTTCCAAGATTTCTCAAACTTATGAAAGGCGAGTCCGTGGACTGTGTGGACCGTAACGGGGACAGACGCAGAGGCGGCGGCGGCTCTCGCGATTATTCCCGCTTTGGAACTGTGGGTATGAACAATATCAAAATGATTTTCGGCAAAATATTTCCTGAGGAAAAAATACGCCCTGATGTCGTTCAACGGAGAAATTTCCCTCACAAGATAAGGGCACAGGGCGATATTCAGTCCGTCAGGGATTCCTTTTTTTTTGAGCAGTTCGCCCTCGGGTCCGGGAGATGGGCCGGTGATGAGAGTGGCGTTATGCCCGTTGTTCAGATGTCCGGCGATAGTCAGCAGGGTATTTTCCTGCGCGCCGCCGACTATCATCCGTGTTATCACATGGCATATATTAAGTTTTTTTCTTTTCACTGTTTTTTCTCCTCTTCGCAATAGAGCCTGCATACAAGTTCGCCCGCGGATTTTTCCCCTTCCACAAAAGTTCTCCCGTAATTTCTCTGCAGGTCTGTCAGGAAAAACGGCCTGCCGTCCGTGAAAACAATTTTAATCTCAACTTCGTCTTTTTCTATGCGCCCGATATCAAAAATTTTTTCGCAAAGTCCTTCTTTTTCGGGCGTGAATTGGTTTCTGATTCCGTTGATTTCAAGGATGGTCTCCCCGGGGAACGCGTAGATGAGTGAAATTGCGAATTTCGCAGGTTTTCCGAATTTTGACTCAGGGATTTTGAATGTTTTCTTTATAGTCATTCCGGTTTTCAGCTCTTCGGCGGTCCATCCGCCAAAACTCACAGGGCCGTTGTCGAGGATAAGCAGTCGTCCGTCGGAAAGCCGGACTCTTGTGCCGTTGGGCCTTGCTATTTTCATTACCGACGGCTCATAGAATCTGTAAAGGTCGTAAGAGAGAAAAACTATAAAAATCGCGATTAGCAGGCCGGCGGCCGCGGATTTAATCCGCCGGTATTTTTTAGTTCTGAGCGCGGTGATTATATCATCGGCGAAGAATGCCGAAAAGACGGCAAAAAGCGGCAAGAGCGGATCTTTGAAACGGGCAAGATTGTAGAAAGCCGCAGTTGCGAACCAATATGAGATGACTATGCAGATGGGGATGGAGAGAGGGGCGTTTAAAGAAAAAATAAAACTTTTAAAATCCGCATACTTTTTATTCAGGACGCGTGATACGATGAATGCGAGGAAGCCGCATATCAAGGCGGACGATGGGATGACGCAAATCCTTGTGAGGATAAAACTTCTGACTCCCTGATATTCGAAAGCTATGTTGTTTGGGATTTCGCGATGATCCCAGAAAAGCAGAAGTTTTCTGATTTGCAGTTCGATGAACGCGAGCGGCTCCTCCCTGAACCACCTCAGGATTTGGGTTGACACATGAATTTTTTCAGATTGCGAAGCCCAATCGTAGTAGGTTTCCGGGTATTCCATAGGACCCGGCCCTGTTCCTGGATTTCTGCCGCCGGGGGGAGCCTCGGGGGTGTTGCCGAGCGCGAGAACCGCCCCGGCCGCAGTCGAGGGTCCGCTTATTTTCCCCGTAATTTTCCAGTTCCAAAAGGAAAAAGGAAGTTGCGGCAAAATAACCATCGCAATGAACGCAAACAAAAATACGAGAGAAATATTCAGGCTTTTTCTTTTTCCGCTGAGGAAGGCGGCAACGGCAAGTCCCGGAACTAAAAACCACGAGTTGCCCCTTGTCAAAATTGAACATGATACGGCCGCCCCGCAAAGAAACCAAAGTCCGACTTTTCCTTTTTTGAAGGCGAGGACTGAGATATAGGCGATAAAAGAGAGCCAAAACGCCTGCAATGTCGTCATGAGATGATATGGCACATAAAAACAGAGAAAACAGCAGAAGACAATGAGAAATGCGGCGATGATTCCACTCCTCCTTCCTTTCAAAATGGCGCATGTCAGGGCGGTGAATAGAACTGTCAGAGATGAAAGAAAAGACTGCGCTATAAAAAACGGCCATATTCCCTTTCCGGCAACAGCGATTACCGAAGGGAGGAATACGGCATAATAAAAGGGCTGGTAATAAAACGCCTCATTGAACTTGCCTTCGTAAATTTTAAGAGCCAGATTCCGGTATGTGGCCATATCGGTGAGGATCGAAGGATTGGAAACCTGCGTGTCATTTTTCAGCAGTTCCCTGCAGGTCTCAAGCCTGAGGAAAAAGGCGAGCAGGCAGAGCAAAAAAACCGAAATAAAAAATCCGGAAGTTTTTTTGCCGGGCGCTTTCAAGACATGACCGCGTTGTTGTGTTGTTTGTGGAGTCAACTGCAAAACCCGCGTTTTGCAGAAATTCAGGATTTCCAATTTCTTCGCCGCAGAGATACAGAGACATGAGGGACACAAGGGACACACGAAAATTTAGAATTTAGCGGCCGACTGCGAGTTTCGCAGTTTTATCAATAAGAAACTGCCAAGAAAGAGACACGCTAAAGTCGAAGATCCCGAGCCGCGGGGCCTCGGGGCTGTGAACTCCA
>JAGVIF010000202.1 GCA_020056205.1 Lentisphaeria bacterium
ATACTTGCGAGCCCTCCGATGGCATCTGCAACGGCGCGGTTTATGACTTTTGCAACTGGCTCATGCAATTATTATTTCCATTTTCAAATTTTTCCTGACTTGAAAATAAATCCAGAAGTGTCATATAAGCTTTTTCCGAAATTCGCCCCCCATTATCTACCTTAATTTTATTGGTTTTAATATATTTTTCCACATCTTCGGCCGCAATGGAAAAACGTTCTTTTATACTTTGAATTGTGTATGACATTTATAAAGTTGATTTCAATTCTGCGGGACGCTGCCGGTTAAAATTCAAAAAGTTTTACGGAAAAATAATGTTCCGACTGCGCCCTGATATGGACGATTGCGAAATTCGCATCTTTTGAAAGTTTGATTTTTTCCGTATGAGACATCAGTCCTCCGGCGGCGGTGACGGAGAATGTCCCGTCTTGAGGTTTTGGAAAGTGCGCAATCATATATTTTTGGGGGAGCGTTTGCCAACACCTGGTGTCGGCGGTGTTGAAGGTATATTTGTAAATGCTTGTTGCCGCGACGGTTCCCCATTTTGCCAGCTCGCCGCCCGCTTGTTCGGCCGCCATTTGCGCCGCGTAGGAAGCGGCCTCTTTGATTATTGTTGAAATGACAAGTCTTGTTATGATGTACGGAAAGATTTCCTTTAACTCGCCTGCGACGATTGAATCCATATCGGCGACATCAGAGGCCTTATATTTTTTCCCTTCGCTTTCAATTGTCATATCATCATACGGAGGATGGAATTTCTCGATGACCGGAAAGGCTATTCCTGAGTATCCGGTTGGAATCGGCGGAGGGAGGATTATTTGCGCCTTTTCTTCTTTGAATGCGGCTGTTATGCCGTTCTCAAAAATTACAAATACTATATTTTTATTGAGCGGATGCGGCCATGGTTCCTGTGATTCGAGTTCACTTGGGAGTATTCCTCCGAGCCCGCGCAATGAAGTGGAGAAATCTTGGGCTATCATTTTATTCAGCGGTTCCGCTTTGTAAAGGTTTCTGAAATCCACATTAGCGTCGTTATAGTTGCTGTCCATGAGATATGACACGGCGGAAAGATAGAGGGAAAATGGATTTATAAAATTGCCGTAAGTTTTCCCGGCTTTTTCTAAAATTTCGTTATACGATGAATTTAGTTGAGGGTTTGACGCTATAATGCTGTCAAAATCTCCTGAGGCGTTTGAATTTTGTTCCGCCAGTTCCCCGCGCCCCTTTTTAAGCTCCTCCTCGGAGTTTTTCATCTCCGAATCAAAATATTCCACGGCCTTTTTTTGCCTCTCATGCATTCTCCTTATTTCGACCATCGCGTCGGACTTTTTTCCGAGCGCAAAATAAACGAGAGCCTTGTAGGCGTTCAACAGTATTCTGTCGTATATGAAGCCCTTGTAGGGCAAGGCATTTTGATTGGTGAAGGCCGCCCCCGTTTCCGCGCCCGCGTCGCGCGCCGAAATTTCAGCCCTTGAATCAAAGTCTTCGATGATTTGTTCAGCCCTCTCAAACGCCTTTAAACTTTCGTCGTAAAATCCGGCGTCAAACTTTATTTTTCCCTGTTCAAGTCGCCACATAAGCTCATCGCCTGTTCCCTCGCGCGATGCGGCGTATTCATCAACTATTTTGCAGGCCTCCGGCATGTTTCCGGCAAGATAGGCCTTCATCATAGGCTCTTTTGTGTCCCTTGATGTAAAGACTGACGAGCAGGAACAAAGAAACAGAGGAATCACTACAATCGAATTGAATAGGATTTTGGCAACGCGCATTTTTGCTCCCGCGACGGCTTCGACATAAATTATTTATAAGATATTGATAGTAAGACAAATACTAATATCTGTAATGCTCGGGTTTGTAAGGGCCTTCAGGGTTTATGCCAATATATCCGGACTGTTCCCTGCTCATTTTTGTCAGTTTGACGCCGAGTTTTGCGAGGTGAAGGCGCGCGACTTCTTCGTCAAGTTTCTTTGATAAACGGTAGACGCCGGGTTTTTTTCCGCCCCTCGCCAAATCTATCTGCGCGAGCGTTTGATTTGTGAACGAATTGCTCATTACAAAACTGGGATGGCCGGTGGCGCAGCCGAGATTGACAAGTCTTCCTTCGGCAAGAACATATATGGCGTGTCCGTCAGGGAAAATATATTTATCCACCTGCGGTTTGATA
>JAGVIF010000368.1 GCA_020056205.1 Lentisphaeria bacterium
GCAACGGCGCGGTTTATGACTTTTGCAACTGGCTCATAAGAAAATCATTCGTGTAATTCGTGGCAAAAAAAGGGAAAAAGGTGAAAAATAATTTCGTGTTTTTCGTGTGTTTCGTAGTTAAAAATCGAAAATTCTGACTCCTGAATTCCGGTTGCTTTTCAATTAAAGCTGTGAACTCTTACGCGCGCCAACGCTCCGCGCCGGGATTCAGTCCTCAACATCAATTCCGGCGACTATATAATTTCCGGAATCCCATGTGAATTTGAAACTTATGTTTTTCTCTGCGTCCGCAAGCGCGTTGGCGTAATAACATTTTTCGTTTTTGTCAAATGCGATATTGTATATTTCCAAGTTTTTGGTTTCGCCTAAGAACTTAAGTTTCAGCGGGTTGTCTGTGTTTGCGTATCTAAACTCATTTTGATTTGATTTAAGCCCGGCGATAAATCTGTTTGCCGATTCTTGTATCGCATTCACTTCGCTGTTTTTAGTTATTGGAGAAAGATTGTTGTTCCCGAAGCGGAATAAATTTAATTCACCGGCATTAAACAAATAAATCATTTCAATGCTCACGGCAATGGCAATCAATGCAAGGAAACAGTATTCAGGGTTTAAATTGCCGAGAACACGCATGATGTAATTTTGATTCAAACTGTTTTTTTGAGCCTCGGTTCTTTCAATGTGGTTTTTTTTCGCTTTGCTTAAGAGGTTTTTGTATTCATCGTCTTTGGATTGCGTCAAACTGCGTTTATGCTCTTCATTTTTTTCCCGCACGAGGCGGGAGAGATTTCTTATTTCGCTCATTTTATTTATAAGCTCCTATAAAAAGAAAATAAAATTATTTTCTCAATTGATGTCCGGCGGATTTTCGTCTGTTCCGCTGCCGGAAAACATTTTATTATCGCCGTTTATTCCTATGGAACCATCGCCGTTCACCTCATACCCGAGTCCCTCAAGGCTCACGGCTTCAACGTGTCCGTCGGCAAACGCGATATTGGCGAGTTTAGAAGAATGCACCGCGTACGGCGCGGAGCGGCTCGCGGCGTTTCTACTGCTGTCGTTGCAGAAATCACTGCTGCCCACAATAAGACGCGGAGGATCAAGAGCCCATGCGTGATTCCCAATTTTACTGGTTCCGTCTGCCGTTCCGCCCTGGAGAATCGCATCATACGCCTGTCTTGCGGCGGAAGCCTTCCCGCCCGCAGTTCCAAGGCAGTCGGCGACGGCGACAGTCGTTGAAAAAGCGCTGACTGTGCTTATATTCCTCGGCCAATTTATGTAGGTTGAGGATGGTTTGTTCCTTGCGTTGCCGAGAAATTGAAAATTATATCCATATGAGGGATTCCTTCCGTTATCGCGGAAAAGACTGGTTGTGGGGTCTTCCTGAGGACAGATGAAAATCTTATTGTCAATTCTCTGAGTGTTGTCGCCCGCAGCCAAAGGATCTGGATTGTTGAAGGCGTAAAATTTCGCGGAGAATCCAATCTGCGCATACCATCGCGGACGCCATTTCATTCCGTTTCCAACATCATAGGCGGTTGACCACCGCGTTCTTCCGGCAACCATATACCCCGAATGGTCGTCGCTGTAAAGAGTAAAACCGGTCATTATTTGTTTCATATTTGATTGACATGAAGTTCCCTTCGATTTTTTCTTCGCTATCGAAATTGCGGGCAAAAGCATCCCAAGCAAAATGAAGATTACACCTATTACGACCAATAGCTCCACCAATGTGAAAACTTTCCTTTTCATCATCTAAAACTCCCCTTTTATTTTTTTATAAAATTTTCGCGATCATGAGGGAAGATACTTTGAAATATAAAAAAATCAAGCAAAATTAGAGTAATTTATTAAAATCGCGAATAATAACTAATATTATTTAGTTTTTGTTGGGTTCGGCGGGATCCTAATCGAAACTCCCAGTTTATAAACTTTGAAATTCCTTAGCTTTATGCTATTGTAGCGTTTCTGAATTCGTAACGGATTCGACATAAATTGTTTATGACATTTATACTGCATAAGGCTGAATTGTGAAAACCGCGGCCCTCCATTAAAAATGCAATTTTCAACCTAAAGCAGTATAATATGGCGCAATAAATGCTGTCTTTGCGGCTCTTATTCTAAAGAGCCTAAGACACAAAATCAAACAAATAAAAACAAGGAGAAAGAAAAATGGCGACAAATGAAATCGGTGAAAAAGTCTATTACAGTGACGACTCCGCAAAGGTGACCAACGTGAGGATCACCTGCAACCACATCACGGTGCCGATCGAAAAGATTGGCAGCGTAAATATCAACCTGAAAGTGGAAATGCTTTGTCTGAGGTTTGCGATTTCGCTGGTGAGCGCATCTCTCCTCCTTTTTCTTCCTCTAATCCGCTCAAATCTGCGTCTGCCGATTGGCATCATTCTCGGCGTAATTGCTGCGGTGTCGGCGATTTGGCTCTATCTTTTGCTCAAAAACTATGCCGAGCTTGTGGTTTCGGTGGGAAGCAGAAGGGTTGTAATTCTGACTTCAAGCATTTTCAACAAGTCAGGATTGGCCAAGATGTATAAGGCCATTGGGGAGGCAATCCTTGACGAACGGAAATATTGCGATATGAAACAAAGCGGAGATAATAGCGTGAAATTCAATCCATCGGAAACAATACGTCTGAAAGTGATGCTTGATGATTACGACCGCCTTAAAAAGCTCGCGGAAAAACCCGGATCGAGTCTGGGTGAGAAGAAAGACTGAGGAATAAAAATGAGAAAAATCTTTCTGCCGGTCCTTCTGCTCTTTTTCAATCTGATGAATGCGGGGGCGGCTTCGCCACCGGACGAAGGATTCGCGAAAAACGTAATTCTTTTAATCGCCGACGGGACTTCGCTCGAACAATATACGCTCGCGCGATGGTTTAAGGGCGAAAAATTGACGATTGAAAAACACAGGCGCGGAACCGTAATGACCTACATCGCAGACTCCGTCATCGCCGATTCGGCGCCTGCGGCAAGCGCTTATGCAACGGGGGTAAGAACGGCCGACAAATTCATCTCCATTGCGGCGCCGTCGTCGGGGATGCTTACTCCGGAGCTTAACTGCCCTGAAGACGCTGCGCTAAAACCTCTTGCGACAATTCTTGAGGGCGCCAGACTCAAGGGTAAAAAGACCGGAATAGTCGTAACATGCCATTTTACGCATGCGACGCCGGCCGCATTTTTCAGCCATGTCAGGGACAGGGAGGACAAATTAAATATAGCCAGACAGTCGGTGGAGTCCGGTATTGACCTCATGTTCGGGGGAGGGAAAAAATATCTTCTCCCATCTTCGGAGGGGGGAGTTTTGCCGGAAGGGGAAAATCTCCTCGCCCGCCTGAAGGAACGCGGATACGCCATCATAGAAAAATCAGGAGAACTTGCCGCATTGAAGGACGAAAAGGTTTGGGGAATCTTTGCCAATGACGATCTGCTCCCCGAGATTGACAGGATTCAGACCGGCCCGGACAAGGAACCGTCCCTTGCTGAAATGACAGGCAAGGCTATTGAAATTCTCTCGAAGGGAGACGAGGGGTTTTTTCTTATGGTGGAGGGGAGTCAAATTGACTGGGCATGTCACGCCAACGATCCGGCCTATCTTGTTTATGAAATCATCGCGTTCGACGACGCCGCAAAAGTTGCGTTTGATTTTGCGAAGAAAAGAAAAGACACTCTCGTGATTGCGCTTTCCGACCATAACACAGGCGGATTTTCAATCGGAAACCGAAGCACCGACGGAACCTATTCCCAGACCAGGATAGAAGATATGCTCAATCCTCTCAAAAAAATGAAATGCTCCGCGGCATCCATTGTGAAACGCCTCGGCAAAGACGCAGACGCCAATAAATTAAAAAGCCTCCTCGAAGAATTTTGGGGCATCAGCATACAGGAGCAGGCAGCGCAGGAGCTTCTTGCAACGATGAAAAACGCGGGGAAATATCCGCAGAACGCCTTGTGCGATTTTGTCGGTCCAAAATACACCATATTCGGGTGGACAACGCATGGCCACACCGGGGGAGATGTCCCCTTTGCGGCGTATGGACCCGGCGCGCCCGAAGGCTCCATAGACGCGCCTGAAATCGGAAGATTGTGCGCGGAGGCGCTCGGCATCAACCTCAATAAACTTAACTCAGTAAATATTCACCGAAAGGACGGGGTTCGGTGAATATTTACGAGAGAAGTTTAAGCTCGCGCGCTTTTTCCACGCTGATATTTTCATTTACCGCAGAATTAAGAAGACTGCTTTGCGAGACATCTCCGAGCAAAATTCCGCCCTTCAGGTTGTCATCTTTGAAGCAGAGTTTGCGGTATATATTTCCATTTTTGCCGGAAAAACACTGATAATTTTGTTCTTCGCTCCCCAGATATCCGACGGAGAAGAGGGCTGTTCCGAAGGCATGCAGCGTTGCGCATGGGGCTTTAGGTTGATAAGCCTTGTTTTCTCCCGCGATATTCAGTCCGGCGATTTTTCCCTGTTCCAACGCTGTTTTCCATAATCCATCATTTCTGCCTGCGAAAATCGCGCAATCGCCGGCCGCGTAGATATCCGGATCGGAACTGCGCATAAATTCATCAACGACGATGGCTTTGTCAATCTTTAATCCGGCTGAGGCGGCGAGTTCGACATTCGGGCGTATCCCAATAGAGACGATGACCAGATCGCAGCCGCAGAGTCCTCCTCCTCCGATTTTGACCGCTTTCACGCGCCCATTTTTATCGGACAGGATTTCTTTGGCTGAGGCGTTAATTCTGAAATCAACCCCGCTGTTTTTTATGAGGCATTCGAGGATTTCCGCCGATGTTGAATCCGCCTGGCGCGGCAGGATGATGGGGCAAGCCTCAAGGACAGTAACTTTGTGTCCGAAGTGAGCCGACAAACAGGCTGTTTCGAGGCCAAGCAGGCCTCCGCCTATTATTGCGATATTTTTTTTTCCTTCCGAGAGGAAAGTTTTCAGGCGGGCAATATCGTCCTCTTCGCGCAAGGTGAACACTTGAAGAAGATTTGCTCCCGGAATTGGCGGGAGAAGACAACGCGCTCCGGCCGCGATCACGAGTTTATCGTACGGCGCGGAGTTTCCGTCAGCTTTAACCAGAGTTTTAAGTTCGCGGTCTATTTTGCGAATTTCGCAGGCGGTTTCGATTTTTATTTTTCGTTGGGCGTAAAAACTTTCCGGATGCAAAAAGTATTCATTATCTTTGATATCCTCGAAGAGTTTCTTTGTGAGAGCTGGCCGGTAATAGGGCGGAACTTTTTCTCTTGTATAGATTGTGATTTGGGCGGAAGGGTCGCGTTGACGGAGAGCGATAGCGGCTGATACTCCTCCGGCTCCGCCGCCGATGATCGCGACGCGCTTTGTCTTGGGATGATGCGGTTCTGTAAAATTTGCGTCTGACATATTTTCCGGTTCCTTCTCCTTTGAAACTGCCGTTGGAGTTCACAGCCCCGAGATCCTGCGGACACGGGATCTTCGACCCCGAGGCCCCGCGGCTCGGGATCTTCGACTTTAGCGTGTCTCTTTTTTGGCAGTTTCTTATTGATAAAACTGCGAAAATCGCAGTCGGCTGCTTATTTGAAGCTGCCGATTTCCAAAGGGTTATTAGTTATATGAGCCAGTTGCAAAAGTCATAAACCGCGCCGTTGCAGATGCCATCGGAGGGCTCGCAAGTATTTTTGGCAGGGGCAATACCCACAGCGGTCTTGCCC
>JAGVIF010000029.1 GCA_020056205.1 Lentisphaeria bacterium
CGGCTTGCAGGCAAACAAGCCGGAGGCTTGTTCTACATCGAGTTTTGCAATTGCCTCACGCAGGCAACTGTTTTTCGCAAAAAAAAATAAAACTATGGATTTCGCATTTTATTTTTTGTATAAGTTTCGGTAAAAGGACAAGGTTTACTGAACTTATACAAAAGAAGGAGCGTTCTCAATGAAAAACCCGAGTAAAATCAGGAACGTGTTCCGGTTGGCGCTGACAACTGCCGTTGTCATCTTTTCCTTCGCCGCGTTATGCCGCGAGGCAAAGGATGTTTATTTTTCAAAGCCTGAGTATTTCAAGAGAACCACGCAGCCGTGGGCAAAACTTACAAGGCTTGTGGGAGAACTAAAAAACCCGCCCCCCCAGTTCACAATTGATATATATTCTCACAGCACAGGACAAATAATCAGAACAGAAACACATTCAGGCTCGCTCAGCGTGTTTCAAACCGGATGGCTCTCCCCGGGAACGTACACATTCACATTCAACGCCGAAGGCTACGAGCCGAGTCCGCTCAAATCACTGAAAGTCGAAGCCAACTCGGATTGTTTCATAAAAGTCGAATTCGGAAAAATAGCCTATAAGAAAAGTAATTAAGGCGGGCTGTGCCCGCAACCCAAAAGAATAAAGAAAGGGTTCACCGTTCAGGGTTCAATGAAGACGCAAGCAAAAAGAAGTCAGGAGCCAGAATGTAGAATCTGGTGATTGAGTGATTGAAAAATCTCCAAATCTTAAAATCACCAAATCATAAAGTTGGAGTTCACATTAAAAATATGTCCTATATGACCTATATGACTTATTCGGTAGTTGAAAAATAAGGGAAAATCTTATGCCTTGGTTCAAAGGGAATTTTCACTGCCACAGCAGTCGCAGCGACGGAAGGGCAACCCCTGAAGATGTCCTCCGTTTCTACCGTTTTCAGAACTATGATTTCATCGGGGTGTCCGACCACAACATGGAATATGCAAGGTTGAGAATATCAAGCACTTCCGGAGCATGGGCTTGGTGCCAACCGGTGTTCAAAGACGAAATCGCCGACGCGGAACGGTGGACTTCCGATGATTGAAAAAACAGACAAACGAATCATAAATCTCAATCTTGACGGTCTATGCCGCTCAACCATCGAAAGAGTCGTGTCCGTAGAAATATCAAACGACGATGAGGCAACTGTTTTCATCAGGGACAAAGATTCGTCTGTCCGCAGAAAAATCATCCCATTCCACCCTTTTATAATCCTCGAAAACGACTCTCTGCTAAACGGATTCAACGAAAGTTTTGAAAAAATCCATCTTGCCCGTTCCGAAAAAAACGCGAGAACGCTCCGCGCAATCGCGAAATTCGCGAGAGCTAAATCTTACGATAACGCCCTTAAATATCTCAAAATGAAAACAGGCGCGTCTCCCGCCTCCCTCGCATCACCCTATCGCATCTTTAACGATCTGACGCAGCAGTGTCTCATCCTGGAAAATATAAGACTATTCAGAAATATGACTTTTCGCGAAATTCGCAGACTTCAGTTCGACATTGAGACTCTCACCAGCGAAGGCTACGACTTTCCCAATCCCGATAGAGAGGACGACAAAATCGCGATGATATGCCTCCGCGACAACGCCGGCTGGGAAAAATGCGTAAGCCTCAAAGAATGCGCCGATGAAAAAGAACTTCTGGAAATATTTGTCCGGCTCATATCCGAGCGCGACCCCGATGTGATAGAAGGTTACAACATTTTCCGATTCGATTTGCCCTTCATCGCGGAACGCGCAAAAAGACACAAGGTAAAACTTACAATCGGGCGCGATGCCGGTGTCCTCAAAAGCCGCGCCTCAAGAACGAGTTTTGCGGAGAGAACCATAAATTATACCCGCTTCGATGCCTTCGGCAGACATATAACCGACGTGTATTTCTTAGTCCAGCTGCATGACATCTCGCACAGAGACCTGGAAGATTTCAACCTGAAATCTGTCGCCGTCCACCTCGGCGTGTCCGCTCAAAACAGAACATATATCAGCCATGAAGATATTCCGAAATTTTTCAAAGAAGCGCCGTCAAAACTGGAATCATACTGCATGGACGATGTGAGGGAGACAGGAAGCATTTCAGAAATCCTCTCTCCAAGTTATTTTTATCAGACGCAAATATTGCCGTTTTCCTACCAGAACTGCATGGTCAGAGGCAATGGCACAAGAATAGACGCCATGCTCGCGGCGGATTACATAAATTCAGAATCCGCCCTTCCCTTCCCCGAAGCTCCAAGGGCCTTCGAAGGCGCTCTCACCGATGCCTTCGAGTCCGGAGTCTTTGAAAATGTCTGGCACTGCGACATCAGGTCTCTTTATCCGTCAATCATGCTCTCCGCCGGAAAATCTCCGCGAGGGGACAGTTCCGGAACATTCCTGAAACTTCTCCGCAATCTCCGCGATTTTCGCTTAACGGCGAAAGATTTCGCCAAAACAAGCCGCGAAAGGGAGGAAAAAGAATTTTATGATTCACTGCAGAGCACATTTAAAATTCTAATCAATTCTTTCTACGGCTATCTCGGATTCGCGCAGGGAACATTCAACGACTACGCGCTCGCCGCCTCCGTAACAGCCGCAGGACGCGCCATCCTCGAATCAATGACCGCATTCCTGAAAAAGAGCGGAGCGCTCGTCATTGAAATAGACACCGACGGAATATATTTTCAGCCCCCGCCTGACATAAAATCGCCGGAGAATATGAAAGAAAAAATTCAAAAAATCCTCCCCGACGGAATCGAAGTCGAGCTCGACAACACATATCGCTCAATGTTCTGCTATAAGAGCAAAAACTATGCCCTGCTCTCCAACAAAGGGGATGTCTCGATAACAGGAGCGGCGCTGAAATCAAGAGGGCTTGAACCCTTCCAACGCGAATACATGAGAGACTTCATCAAAATGCTCCTGCAGAAAAATTACAACGGGATAAAAACTCTCTCATGCGAATACCGGCGGAAAATATCCAACCGCAAATTCCCCCTTGCTAAATTCGCAAAAAAAGAGACGCTGCAGGAATCGCCCGAATCATACAGAAAAAAAATCGCGGACGGCAGCGGACGCAGAAGCGCGGCTTATGAACTGGCTATAAATTCAAAACTCGAGTACAAACAGGGAGACCAGATTTCATATTATACCACAGGGATAAAGAAAAATGTCCCGGTCGTTGAAAATTGCTGCCTCCTCAAAGACGCCCCCGCGCAAAGAGACGAGAATACTATCTGCTACCTTGCTAAATTCGATGCACTTTACAAAAAATTTTCCGTTTTTTTACCGGATAAGGAAAAAAACATTGAATCTGAAACAGATTTATTTTCCTGAACGAAAAGATCAAAGTATTCCCTTCTCAAGGAAACTTAGATATCCATTTTTTCCTATTATTATGTGATCGAGGAGACGGATATCCATCGGGGCGGCGGCGTTCTTTACGGCTTTCGTGAGGCTGATGTCGTCGGACGACGGCGACGGGTCTCCGCTGGGATGATTGTGAACAAGTATTATTCCGTTCGCATTGCTGTCGAGGGTTTTCCGTATTATTTTCCTCGGATAGACGACGGCCGCGTCCACCGTGCCCTCGCTGATTATCTCGTAGCCGGCGACTCTATTTTTTGAATTGACGAATACGGCCATGAGGTTTTCATCGCTCTTTTCGGCGAGATAGACTTTTGAAAAGTTCACCACTTCTTCAGGCGCCGACAAAGGATTGGAGCCAATCATTTTTTCTTCAAAATATTTTATGTGGATGGCATGAACGAGGCTTATCAGGGCGGCGCTCTCTTTGTTCAGCCCCTTTACGGAGGCAATATCGTTTGGATGCGCTGAAAGAAGCCCCGAGACAGACGAAAATTTTCTGAGCAGACTTTTCGCCTGCATCTTCACATCGCGGCGCAGGATAGAATATGTGAGCAGGAGTTCAATAAGTTCGTAGTCCGCCAACGCCTTTATTCCTCCTTCGCAAAAACGCTCCCTTAGCCTCCTCCTGTGCCCGTTGCGGTCAGAAGGCGGAAGCTCGCCAATATTCCCGGCTTTCAAATCAACTTTTTCAACAATTGCCATCAGCAAATTTCTCTAATTTACTTGCCATTTTTCACAACAGAGACACAGAGACATAAGGGACACAAGGGACACACAAAAAATTAGAAATTAGCGTCCTACTGCGAGTTTCGCAGTTTTATCAATAAGAAACTGCCAAGAAAGAGACACGCTAAAG
>JAGVIF010000375.1 GCA_020056205.1 Lentisphaeria bacterium
CCGGGCTTCTGTTTCCGACAGATCCTTGGATTCGAGCCCGCGGTTCATGGAACCTACGATATCGCCGTCCTTCGGATCGCCGTTGCCGGGGTTCTGGTCGGCCGAACATCCCGAGAAGGCGACATACGCCTGGTCCAGACGGTAGCGGAACAGTGTCCGGTGTCCGTCCCAGCGCATTACGTCGACGGGCGCATCCCTGCCGCTCAAGTGCTCGCCGTCATCCCACCTTGCCGCAAATCCCTGGCGGGCATCCCGCAGCGCCCGGTAGAACGGCGGGTTATTTTCCCACGGGATCGCCCCGTCTTTCCGTCCGTTGGTGATGTACAGGTACGGCAGATCGGCCTTGGCGTTCTTGATAAAGCGGACGCCATCGAGGTACTGTAGAACCGGCGTCCCGTCCTCCATCTTCGTCGCGGACGTGATGCCTTTCTTCCCGCCACACAATGGATCCAGTAATTTGAGGCTTCTGTTGCCGCTTGTGAATGATACGACAGGCACCTGGGCGCGGACCGCCGCGAAAACCTCGGGGTGGTGGAGGGCGATCCAGATTCCGGCGATTCCACCCATAGACATTCCGGTGCTGTAGGTTGCCATCGGATCCGTGCCCAGGTACGACTGGCACCAGCGGACCAACCCGAGCACGCGGCGCGCGGCGTAGTCTACAACGACGCCATCCTTCATCTTCGCGGGATCGTAGATGTTGGAGTTGTAGCCCCACCACATGCTCTCGATGGTCTGCACGTTGCGGTACCTCTCGTGCCAGTGTTCGGTCAGCTTCCGGCCGATCCAAGTGCGGTCCACTGGCTTGCAGATGACCTCGTCGTTTACCACAATGAGGACGAACTTGAAGGCCAGGCCCTCACGCCAGCCCATGGTTCCGTCACCGAAGAGCATGTAGTTCATGTTCGGGTACATCTCGAAGCTACCGTGGAAATCGAAGAACAGGGGCTTGTCCTTCCCGGCATCCTTCGCAAACATCTGCCCCTTGTCCAACTGCCAGATCGGCTGGATTGCGCCGGCCTGGACTGGGCAGGGAGTGCCGAGCACGTTTGTTCCGGCAACGATCCGCCGGTCTTCCTTTCCGCCAGGAGCGACCGAAGTGACGGCAAAAAACAGATCCTTACCCGATTCCTTCGTAGTAACGGTATGGACGAAAAGGCCGCCGGAAGGATCGAGACGAGGCCCGCCGTCCGTTATTATCCAGCCGACTGTGTGCGGCTCTTCATTGGGATTGAACGATGCCGGATCCTCCCACCAGTCGCGGGCGCTATGCGCCTCGATGTGATGCGCCAGCCGCTCGGCGTCCTTGGGCACGGTTCCGGTCATCGCCTTTTGCGACGCGTACACATTGAACGTCGTGCCCGTCGGCGTCCCAGCCTCCTTCCAAGTCAGGAACACCTGCCCGTTGCGGCACTCGGCGCGCAGGTCGGACACGGGCGTCTCCCCGCCGAAGCAGGCAGCAGGCGCTATTACATACAACGCGAGACACATAAGGCGGTAAAGCATGACTTGACCTCAAGTAGTTTAGGTTTATTTTACCGGCGCGGCTGCGGGTGCTACGGATTTCGATATCACGGCATCATCCACATACAGCGACTGTCCGGCTTTGGCGTTGCCGATATCTATGCCGATGGCGAATTTTTTAACCGTGGCCGCCGGGGTGGCAGAACCCTTGATTTCGGTCCATTCTTTGGTGACAGGAACATCATACCTGAGTCCCTCCCATTCCATCTTGTCGGCGCTGTCCGTGTTCCACTTGAAGAGCCGGATGGTGACCTTTTCCATATCTCCCTTAATCCAGAAAGAGTATTTGTAGGTGGCGCCGGGTTCGGCCTTGATCGCCTTTTCACCGGTGGCTCCGTTGGTTTTGCTGAGCACGATGCAGTCATAATGCGACGCCCCGCTCTTCAGGGGATCTACGAGTGTCATAAAACAACTGTATTTGCCGGAGTGGAACTCCTTGTCCGTCGATCCCCATTTCACCTTCGTCTCCGCGTTGAGGTACAGTCCCCATCCCTCGGGAACGTTGTCGGCGATCTCAAGAAAGTCGTTGTTCAACATATAGTTTTCGTTGATTTCGCCGGTGAATTTTGCGGCGGTGATCTGTGTCTCCGCATCCGGATTCTCAACAAGGTTGACAGGCTCTTCGGCGGAAAGCCGGTAGCACTGGAGGGAACAGAACAGGGACAATGACATTAAAAGCTTAATTCCCCTGGAAACATTCAGGGCGTTTTTCAAACTGTAAAGCGCTTCTTTCATGGTGCAGACTCCTTAGTTTTACATTGTGGATTATATTCGAACCAATTGCAGAACACCAAGTTTTTGGGAGTTCCGAAGTTGGCATTTTCCTTGTTTTTATAAAATTCATTTTAAAACACGACTTGTTTGCTAAAAAACTCTTTTTTGCCGATAAACCTCCTTTTGTTTTTTGTTAAAATGTTTTTTACTCGACGTTATATTTCAGTTCAAAAGTTATTGCCCCGATCCCTTTCAGCGGCTCGGCCAACTCGGCACGGCGTCCTCCTTGAACGGCCCGTCGCGAAAAGCCTTCACCTGTTCGTCGGAAAGGGTGCCATAGTCGAAAAAGCCGATTCCATAATCGGGATATTTCTTGAGCGAATAGTCCGTAAGGCGCGCGAGCTGCCCTGCATTCCGTGAGAAGGATTTATTGCCCTCCGTATCATAAGTTCCGAGCATCATGACACACTGCTTAGGAGAACCGGAGCCCTTCGCCGCATCCTCGAATTTCTGGAAATCCGGCCGCCAGCTGTAGTCCATGTTAAAAACGATGTCAACCCATTTCTTTTCCAGCCAGATCCACGCGTTGTTGCCTTCCTTTGCAAGTTGCGGTTTCGGGAGCAGGTGGCCGTCCGCAGTGATGATGACCTTCGGCTTCACCTTCCGCACACCTTCGCTCACACGCCTGACCACGTCGGAGACGGCAGCCTCCTGCCATTCGAGGAGTCGTTTCTCGAGTTCCGGCGATTTGGCGTCTTTCAACTCGTCGAGATTCGCGTTATATTTTTTCCGATATAATTCGTGCGCTATTTTCGAGAATGAAACGCCGCCGATGGCCCGGATATAGTCCAGGGTAACACCGTCAACGTCATAGTCGGAGACGGCATCAACGATTACTTTCACGATAAAGTCTCTGAACGCGGGATCCTGCAGATCATAAGGAGTAAGGTATCCGCCTTCCATCGGCAGCCCGTCCTTGGAGAATTCGGGATGCGGATCAGGTTCCCCGCGGTAGGCGACACAGAACTGGAGATACACCTGGATTCCTGCCGCATGCGCCTTCTTGATCATTTCCGCGGTCGGGTCGGCCGTTACTTGGAAATTACCTGCGAATCTCGGTTCAACCTTCTCCGTCTTCGAGCGGTAGATCGCGCCGCGCCCATGCCAAGCGGTGAGTATGTATACGTTGAATCCCGCGCGCTTGAGCTTGTCAATGACTGCGTCCGCACCTTCCTTGAGAAACATTGAACCCATATCATGGATGACCCGGCTTTCGAGCAGATGTCCCGCCGCGTCGCGGCGATTGGCGCGTTTCAAGTCCTTGTCAGCTTCCGGGATTTGAAAAAGCGGAAGGCTGGCGTAGCCATCGATTTTTGTCTGACTCACATGCACGCCGGTAACGGTGGCAAGGGTCGGTTTGGTTTTCAGCGCATCCTTAGGAAAGACATTAATCCGGATCTCATCCACATTGTTGAGAGACTCCTGGCCGCCCGGATTCGCCGTCCCCTCCAGACGGTAGTCCGCAAGCTGGAATACGACGGAGTTCATCCCCTCGGTGAGCGCGTCATAATATTTGCTCAGGTGCCACTTGCCATTGCTTTTAAGATAGAAACAGAAGAATTTCACGGAATCCGGGTTAGAAAACCGCACATTCATGATGATCGAAGCGGACTTCGAGAGGTCGGCGGGAGTTGGCAGCTTCGCATCCCAGATGCAGCGTGGATAGCCTGGGTCGGCAAGGGAGAAGTCGCAGTTGAACTCGTATCCCTTTCCAATCTCATTGTTGACGAAGCGCGGAGGTGCGAAATTGTATCTCTCCGAAGTCCATTTTGTGCCGGCATTTTCAAAAACAGACTCTATTCCTCCTGCCAAAAGGGTGGAAGCCCACATGAATATGGTGATGAGCGCCAGAAAGATTTTGGAGCGCCAGTAGAATGCGGATGATAGTCTTGTCATTGTAAACCTCTTTTGTAATAGAGCCAATTGCAAAAGTCAAAACCAGCGCCGATGAAGGAGATTGTGAAATTCAGACGAGCCACAAAACCGGAGGCATACCCAAAGCGGTATGTCGA
>JAGVIF010000329.1 GCA_020056205.1 Lentisphaeria bacterium
GGGCAAGACCGCTGTGGGTATTGCCCCTGCCAAAAATACTTGCGAGCCCTCCGATGGCATCTGCAACGGCGCGGTTTATGACTTTTGCAACTGGCTCAAGTGCCTATTAATTTTCATTTCATATTTGCATATTTTCAGTAATTCAGTAAATTAGCTATTATGAATACTACAATACAGATTAATAGTAGGGGGACCCTTACCATTCCGAAGGCGTTGCGAAAAAACCTCGGATTGGACAAGGGAGGAATCGTCCACGCTGAAAATACAAAGGATGGGATAATGCTCAGACCAACTGTCACCTTCCCCATTGAGATATATACTGACGACAGGGTGAAGGAGTTTGACGAATCCGATTCAGAACTTGAATCCCTGCTCAGGAAGAAAAGAAAGCTGAAATGAAAGTTTTTCTTGATGCCAACATCCTCTTTTCATCTTCAAATCCACAAAGCGCTACAAGATTCCTGCTGGACATCATCCTTTCAAAATACGAAGCCGTGGCAAATGAACACGTCATGGAGGAAGCCAGGCGTAATCTTATGATCAAGCGCAGCGGCTAGGAAAAAGAACTTTTCAGCCTTTGCAGCAGGATATCCATGACTTCCGCCTTCATCAGGATACAAATCCCATCTCTGCCGGAAAAGGACATTCCGGTGATAGGAGGAGCCGCAGGTTCAAAATGCACGCATCTTTGGACTGGAGATAAAAAGCATTTTTCAAAACTATATGGAAAAACAATTCATGGGGTGAGAATTGTTTCAAACACAATGCTTGCAGAAGAAATTCTTACTGTTCCGCTGTCCCGTCTTTCGGAGAATGCATTCCAAACTGCATGTCGCAGAGCCGTTTGTATTGTCCGTTCCGCGCGATGAGCTCGTCATGCGTGCCGCTTTCTATTATCTTCCCGTTCGATAGAACTATTATCAGGTCGGCGTGCTTTATGGTGCTGAGCCTGTGGGCTATGGCAAAGACCGTTCTGTGGCTCATCAGATTATTGAGGGCATCCTGGACAAGTTTTTCCGTAACGGTGTCGAGCGCGCTTGTCGCCTCGTCAAGAATCAGTATCGGCGGATTTTTGAGTATTGCCCTTGCTATCGAGATCCGCTGTTTCTCTCCGCCGCTGAGCTTGAACCCCTTTTCCCCTACGACGGCGTCAAATCCCTCCGGATGCCGCCCGTCCACTATAAATTGATACGCGTTGGCCTTTTTCGCGGCCTCGATTATTTCATCCTTTGACGCATTCCTGCATCCATATGAGATATTGTTCGCTATAGTGTCGTTAAACAGTATCGTGTTTTGCGAAACTATGCCAATGAGATTCCGAATCGAAGAAATTTTGAGATCCCTGACATCGTGTCCGTCTATGGAGACCGACCCCGAATTAACATCATAAAACCTTGCGATCAGATTCGCCATGGTAGTCTTGCCGGAACCTGTTTCGCCAACAACAGCGACAACTTTTCCGAACGGAATGACGAGGTTGAAATCATCAAGTATGCGCCTCTCGCCATATGAAAATACGACATTTTTGAATTCTATCCGTGTTTTAAATTCTTTAAGCTCGACAGCGGACGGTTTTTCGCATATCTCAGTATGAGTGTCTATCAACTCAAAATATCTGTCCGCCGCAGCCATGCTTCTCTGTATGTAGGTGTTTATCTTCGCAAGATTCTTCAACGGCTGATAAGCCATCACCGCCGGAACTATCAAGACGACAATTTCGCTCAGCTTTACCCCTTTCGCGTAGCAGAAAACAAGAAAGATTATGGAGCACAAAACAGCCACGAACTCCATCAGCGGCTGCATCATCAGCTCAAATTTGAGAGCCTTCACTACCGTTTTAAAGTACACCCTGTTGACCGATCGAAATCTGTCATTTTCATCTTCTTCCATGTGATACGCCTTCACTACCAGTATCCCTGTGAAAACTTCGTGCATACGGGACACAATTTCCGCGATTCTCGCATATGCCTTCCGGTATGACTTGCGTATTTTCCGGCCGAGCATGATTATCGGCAAAACAGCGGCAGGCAGACCTATAAAGAGAATAAGAGGCAGGACAAAGTTCTGATTGATGACGCTCGTGTATATTATGAAACCGGCGCAGGCAATAATTTCCATAGGACAACGCGTGGCGTCGGCTATTGTGTAGGCTATCGCGGACTCGATTGCGGCAGTGTCATTCGTGCATCTGCTTATCAATTGCCCGACATCCATGTTTCCGTAATACTTGAGAGATTGCCCCATCAGTTTCGAAAATATCTCGTTCCTAAGGTCGGCCACCACCCGCGTCCCCACCCAGCGCGTATAATATCTGTTCAGGTATGTCGCGAAACTTTTCACCAGCCATAGAACTATAAATCCGGATATGGCAAGCAGGAAAAACTGCCACGTCATTCTGTCCTGCTCATCTTTTACGGGAAGCCCGAGTTTGCCGGCAAACTTTTCAAGCTCATCTATTTCCTTTGACTGCTTCGCGTCCGCGCCGGACGGCGCAGCGGGGGTCTGCTTCAAAACGGCATTAGCGCCGGACAAATCAGATTCGAGCGAGATTTTTCCGTCAGGCGATTTCTCGAAAGGTTTGATGAAATCCTTTAGCCAAAAGAAACTGCCGAAGAGAGACCCGCCCACTATAAAACCGGAAATCACGCCAACGGCAAGCTTCGCCCTGTAAGGCTTCGCATAGCGTAAAAGTCTCATGTAACTTTGCTTTTGTATTTTTTTGCTCATAAGCCCGATAGTCTACATTGTAAAAACTATTTGAATGCTGTTTCTAATTTTAATGCGGCGACAAATTTTCTGATGCCGTCAATAGTTTCGAGGCCTTTGCTGAAAGCCTCGATTTTGCGGACTATGGCGCTTCCGACCACGACTCCGTCAACCCCGCTGGATACGGCGGTTTTCACATGAGCGGGGTTTGAAATTCCGAAACCGACGACGACGGGGAGAGAACTGTGTTTTTTTATCGTAGCTATTCTGTCCGCGAAATTCGCGGAAAAATTTTGTCCTTCGCCTGTAACGCCCTCGCGTGAAACATAATAAATGAAGGCGTTTGCGAATTTCGCAAGTTTCGGGATTCTGTCGTCCGGAGTTGTCGGAGTTATAAGGCTTACGGATGAGAGATTATGTCTCTTTAACGTTTTCCTGTATCCGGAGAAAAAAGTTTCGCCGTCCTCTTCGGGGGTGATGTCAAGACAAAGCACGGCGTCAATTCCCGATGAATATGCCGCTCCGCAGAAATCATCGAAAGAGGTTTTTTCGGAGAATGCGACCGGATTAAGATATGTGAAAATAACCAGAGGAATCTGCGGATGTTTGCGTTTTATTTCCGCCGCCTCCTCAAGAACTTTCAACGGATTCGCGCCGGATGCCAGCGCCCTTTCGGCCGCCAATTGATTCGCCTCGCCGTCGGCAAGCGGATCGGAGAACGGAATTCCTATTTCGAGAATATCCGCTCCGCCCTCTATCACGGCATTGGCCGCTGACAGCGAACGCTCTTTATCAGGGTCGCATCCGGTTAAGTAGGCTATAAGAGCCGCTCTGCCCTCTTTCGCGCATGATTTAAATTTATCGGCTATAATTTTGTTCATATTCGTTCTGTCATTCTTATTTTCGAAATTGCTTTTTCGAGTCCTTCCGGAGAGCGAAAGACGGAAGTTCCGGCCACCATCACATTGGCTCCGGCGTTAGCGGCTTCGACTACGGTTTTAGAGTCTATCCCGCCGTCAACCTCTACGTGAGTTGAAAGTTTGTTCCGGTTTATGAAATCGCGAATTTCGCGGATTTTCGGAAGAGCATCGCGCATGAAACTCTGTCCGCCAAACCCGGGCTCAACGGTCATCACAAGTATCATATCCATTTGGTTTATCCATGGCAAAAGCTCCTTCGCTTTAGTTTTGGGTTTTACGCAAAGTCCGACGGA
>JAGVIF010000205.1 GCA_020056205.1 Lentisphaeria bacterium
CTAACCTGTCTGCGTGCGGGCACGCACAGGCAGAAGCTGTGAACTCCAACCCTATGATTTGGTGATATAGAGATTTAAAGATTTGGATATTTTTCATTCGATGTTCGAAGTTCGATGTTGAATGTTCAATGTTGAATGTTCAATGTTGAATGTTCGATGTTGAATGTTCGATGTTGAATGTTCGATGTTCATAGTCTTTTCCATCTTACTTTTTCCCTTTCCCTTTTCCTTTCTACTTTCTAAATTCTACTTTCTAATTTTTTTTTTGCTTGTGTCTTTATTTATTCTGAACGGTGAACCCTGAACGGTGAACCCTTTCCTTATTCTTTTTGGGTTGCGGGCGAAGCCCGTCCTGTCTCTCTATATTGGTTGTTACTTTGCTTTGAGGGGTTATTTTACATTTGTTTTAAGTAAAAATCAAATTTTTCACGGATTTTAATATATGAAGTTTCAATGTTCGTTTTGTTCCTGCGCCATTCTCAATGTGCAGGAGAACATGCTTGGGCAAAAAATAGTTTGCCCAAATTGTTCGAGGAACGCTATTCTTTCGTCCTCTCCGTTTGGCATGGGCAGGATAATTGGCGATTACATAATAGAGGATAAAATAGGCGAGGGCTCAATTGGGGCGGTCTATCTTGCCCATCAGGCTTCTCTTGACAGAAAAGTGGCGTTAAAAATTCTCTCCGCAAAATATACCAATCAGAAGGGAATGTCGGCGTTTTTAACGGAGGCGCGGGCGGCGGCAAAGCTTTCTCACACGAACTTGGTTCAATGCGTCGGGGTCGGAGAAGAGAACGGCGCCTGCTATATGGCGATGACCTACATAAAAGGCATGGCGTTGAAGGATAAGATAAAGAGCGAAGGAAAGATAGGGGTTGACGAGGCTTTGCATATTACGCAACAAGTGGCTGAGGCGCTTTATTTCGCGTGGGAGGAGGCGAAGTTGATACACAGGGATGTCAAGCCTGAAAACATAATGATAGACGAAAATGGAATTGTCAAGCTCACCGACCTCGGACTGGCTATGCAGCAAAAGGATTGGCATGCAAACATGGAGATATCAGGCAGTCCGTCTTATATGAGCCCGGAGCAGTTCACGGGGGAAAGACTTGACTCAAGGAGCGACATATACAGCCTTGGAATAACGCTTTACCAGATGCTTTCCGGAAAACTGCCTTTCAGAGGAAAGACTCTGAATACGGTCGCCAAACAGCATTTCACGGAAAAATCTGTGTCTCTCAACAAGATAGAGCCGTTAATCCCGAAACCTGTTTCCGATCTTGTTTCAAGGATGCTTGAAAAAAAGATGGCAGACAGGTTCGCCAATATGGATGAACTTCTCAAAGAGATATGGAAGATACGGCAGAACACGGCTCCCGAGAAGGAGTTTGTCCCTGATGTTCATACTGTTACGATGAAGAAACTCGACTACGATCTTCAGGAACAGTCGAAGAGAAAAAAGATACAACTGCAAATAGTGGAGGCGAAGGAGAAGAAAAAATCAGAGGTATATGTAAAGATTATTGCGTTCGCAATTCCGATCGTAATACTCGTGACTTTGATAGCCATAGCCTCCGGGTCGCAGAAGAAAAAAAACCTAGAGATCAGGCAAAAACTGCTTGCGTCTTTAGAGAAAATGTTTGATAATGAGGATATCAGCGTGATGGCTGTTTCGGATGAAACGGCGAAAGTTCAAAAGTTTTTTGCGGACAATTCTTCCGCCGGCAACGAAGATCAGACGCTTTCATTAAGGCTCTCTCTTTGTGCTGAGAAGCTCGATCGTCTTAAGGTCACAGAGAGAAATAAGGTTCTTGAGACACAGACTTCATCTTTGGCATTAAGACTGCATGACTTGGAGGAGCGCGTGAAAGATTCAACCATCTTAGATGCCTCCATAAAACAAAAAGATTCGGCAATACGAGATTTGGAATCGAAGGTTTCTCTTGCGGAAAAGGATTTGGAAAAGGAAAGGAAAACTGCGAAGGAGCTTAGAGATAAGTTGAGCGTAATGCGGGCGAGAGAGTTCGAAGAGTGGCGCGACGACATAAGGGTGAAGACCTATCTTCTCATAAGAAATGGGAAATTTGCGGAGGCCTTCGGCCTGCTTAAGGTCTCGTCGGAGGACGAAACAGACAGGCGCACCAAATGGATTGAGACCAAAAAACAAGAGATAGGCGCTATAGAAAGGCTTTTTCTGGAGATTGATAAACTGGGCGGGAAACTCTCCGGACTTGAAATAGAAGAAGGCAAACTCAATGAGATATCAGGAGGAAAGGCACTTGTCACATCCAAAAGCGGGGCGGCCGAGAGCCTGCCGTGGAAAAATTTATCCGCCGCCAGCTTCAAGACGTTGATTCAGAATTTGTCTGAATTAGAAAACCGCGAAAAACTGCCATATTATTTTGCAATGCTCAACGGCAGATTTTGCGACGCATCGGAATTGCTGAAAAACGACGATGAGATTCGCGGCACGGTTTTAGCGGTGAGAACATATCAGTTGGAGAATATAAAATATATTGCGGAAAGCGACAAGAAAAAGGCATTCTTGAAGGCCGACATGCTATACAAAGATTTCGCCGGAACTGAAAATATGGATACAATCAAAAAAGAGACGGATGAACTGCTGCTTGTTGAGGGGGCAATTACCCCTCCATGATTCAAATTTGTGATTTTCCGCGGACTTTTATCTTCTGATCTCTAGAGCCAATTGCAGAACTCATAAACCGCGCCGTTGCAGATGCCATCGGAGGGCTCGCAAGTATTTTTGGCAGGGGCAATACCCGCAGCGGTCTTGCC
>JAGVIF010000010.1 GCA_020056205.1 Lentisphaeria bacterium
ATTTCGCGCCCTAAAAAACAATTATGTTGACTGTCAACGACTTACAACTTGAAAACAGAGGAATTTGGGCTAAAACCCGTTTTTCGCGCGAAAAACGGGATAGTTCCAGCGGAATCCAAAGCGAAGTCCGCGAGCGCCTATACGGTCTCGGTATGCAAGCACAGGGGCTTCGCATTCCAACGATTCGCTTCGCTCATCAACAAATCATTGAACTCCAGAAATATCAATCATGAAATAATGTAAGTAACTCAATGTAGTTGAGAGGGTCCATCGCGGGGACCCGATCCGCTTCCATACCAGTCATCGCAGGTATCCTCATTGGTTTCGATGATAGCGATCGGGTATTCCCCGTCATACTGGTATATATATCCCATTTGGAGCCAGCCGGCGCCGGTCGGGTTTGACCCCGGGTCGTATGGCGTGGTCGGATATGATCCTGTGTCAACGTAGTTCCTGTTATAACCCTTACTGCGCCACGTTTCGGAATTGAGCAGTTGCAGGCAGTATAAAAAGTAAGCGCCTCCGTCCGGCGGGGAGCTTCCCGGGTTGTCAATATCATCCACAGTATCAAGCCATTGCAGAAATTCATATAAGTCGTAGAGGCGGCTGTTAAATGGATCATACATGCCGGAGGGGTCTTGCATGGAGATTGGGATAAGTCTTGACATTGTAAAAACCGGGAGCACCATTCCGGAAAGATAAGGGGGGAGCCCTTCCCCGAAAGAGCCGAGCGGTTTTGCGAGTGCGGAGGATGTTGAAGTTATTTGGGTTGTTGCGCCTTTTGTAATAAGTTTCTCACTCGCCAGGCTGTGCACGGAATATGAACTTGACTGGTAATCTATGTCTATCTCGGAAGTCATTTTCGCGACGGCTCCGCCGTATGCGTATTCGTCCTTCAAACCGGAGCGCAGATAGGAGCCATCGGTCCAGTCTGCGGAAGGCGCGCCTGTCCACCAACTTGATTCGTAGAGGCACCATTTGACGTATGGAAGCGGAGAGTTTATTCCGTCCGTGTCCTCAGGCTCATCAGTATCGTATTCATCTGACACAATCATCGTCCTTTCGGAGGCTATTTCCTGCAGGTATGAATACGCGTCTGAAAATGTTTCCATATCTCCGATGTCGGAAAATTCAGTATAGAGAGGAAGGTATTCGGATTCCTCCGAGAAATCGGCGAAGTCGCTAAGGATTTCCAAATCCCACCATTTTCCGTCGAAACTGTATGATTTAAGCAGCCATATTAAAGTGTCATGACACCAGTATTCGGCGGCTATCGCGTCGTATAGGGTAAGGTCCATCAGCCATGACGGGTCTATATCCGGCAGGCCGGCGAACTCGGTGTTTGGAGCGACTGCTATTCCGCCTCCCTCAATATTGACAGCGTATACCATGTCAATGTAAGGACTTCTCCATGAGTATCCTTCGATTTCCTGCGGGATTCCAATGTCCTCACCGTAGTAATCATCATCCATCAAGTGTTCTATGTGTTCGTTGACAACCATCGTGTAATGACTGTTGGAAATCATGCGGTTATTTTTCGCGGCCTGCTGCGCGGCTCCGAGGCCTATCACAGGGCCAACGAATGAGACGCGCGCCTGCATTTCGGTCAGAAGCTCCGAAGAAAATGTTATTCCCTCGGGGCTGTCGTCTCCGAAGGGAATGATATCGCTGACGAGGACGGTGCAGGCTTTAACGAGATTCATTTCGCCTATCAGGTTCAGGCTTTCGACCTGCCAGTTGGCGGCGGCCAGCGCGGCGGCGTCAACGGCGGTCTGGGAACGGACTTTTGTTTTTATCACCGATGAGAGGTCGTATATGAAGAGTGTCGCGAGCAGCAGTATGAGTATCGCGATAACGCCGAGTATGAGCGTTTGACCGGCCTCTCTGTTGTTTGCGAATTTCGCATTTTTCATTTTAGTCTTCCTCAATGTAATCGGCGGCGTGATTTATGAGAGATGAGTTTGAGCTTATGTCCGTGGAAGAGCCGAGGGGAAACCAGATCCTGTTCCTGTCGGCCATATCGAGGATGGCATAAGGGTAATCGCTGAACGAGACACTTTCAGTAACCGCTCCTGGGCCTCCTCCGGCGATGGAATATGTCAAATTTGTCGAGGGAGGCGTAACGCTGTAGTGATAGAACAGCGGATCGTATTCATTTTCGCCGAACCAATATTCATATTCGAGCCATCTATCTCCGCTTATGTAATCAGGGATCATAAACCTTTCCATCGCGAACTGGGCGCCGGGCGAGGAATAACTGTCGTTATCAGGTGAAATCAACTTCCCCGACGCGCCTATGGCGGCGACTCTGGCGCTTCTTCCTATGAGATAATCGTCGAAACCCACAACGTATGAGCGCGCGGCTCTGAACGCGGAGTAATTTGTAAGTATTTTAGCAACAGCCAGATGGAATATTTGGATGAGTCCGAGCAGAACGGTGAGTATCACTATCATGCAGAGAACGGACTCAAGAATGGTCTGTCCTTTTTCATTTTCAGCTTTTCGCCGAGATGATATGGATATTAAGCTTTTCACAGGCACCCCTTTTGCAAGGTTTTGTAGTCAGCGACCTACCCCGAGCGCTTACGCCTCGGGGTTTTATCAATAAAAAACTGCCCAAGAAGGACACACGCTAAAGTCGAAGATCCCGAGCCGCGAGGCCTCGGGGCTGTGAACTCCAACGGCAGTTTCAAAGGAGGAGACAGGACAACAACAAATAAAATGCGAAATCCGTTCGTAGCAACGCAATTTATTGCGCGTTATCAAGAACGGCGTGTAAATTCGCCTACTACAAACAAAGCGATGCCGATAGCGATCCCGACCCCGATCCCGAAAAAAGCGGCAGTTTCAAAAAATACGATAGCGACTACGACAGACAACACGAACCCCTTACCCTAGACTTTCCGAATCTCTCAGACTCGGGCGCTATAGTCAACCGCCGTCACTCATTCGATGCCGCTTTCGTTGATTTCCTGGAGGGTTTCGAGGGCAGTTCTTTCGCTGTAGGCGCCTTCGGCCTCATCCGACCCAAGCTCGGTGGCCACGCCGGCGATTATTGCCCTGACTCTATCGCTGAATAGTCCCAGCACCACCAGTGAGCCTATCGCCACGAGCGTGATGATCAGGATATACTCGACGATTGTCTGTCCCCCGCTTTTTTTTCTCATTGCCTTTTTCATTTTTTTACCTCCTTTTCTCTTTTGGAATTAAATGTACTATATTAAATTTGGAATTCAAATCATTTCACGGATAATCAAGCCCGACGAGAGAAATTATTCTCAAGCCGTAATCATTCATTGCCGACAAAAGGACTACGAGCAGAAGGGCGATCAGCAGGAAGAACGCCAACATCACGGAATACTCGACCGTAGTTTGTCCTTTTTCATTCATAGTGTCCGTCTACAGGGCATTTTTCATGCCAAAGCGCCTTTTTTTTGAATAATATTATTTTTTTCGTTGAGAACTATTATTTTTGGGAGAAAGCCTTTCGCTTCTTTCTCCTCCATGAGGCCGAAAGACATTACCGTAATCGTGTCTCCGACGGCTCCCTTGTGCGCGGCGGCTCCGTTGAGCATTATTTCTCTTCCGCCTGCTTTGCCCGGTATTGCGTATGTTTCGAGTCTTTCGCCGTTGGTCGCGTTCACGACAAGTATTTTCTCATAAGGGCTTATTCCGGCCTCTTTCAACAGTTCAATGTCAACGAGGAGGCTGCCCTCGTAGTCAAGGTCGCGCGCCGTTATTCTTCCTCTATGTATTTTGCTTTTGCACATATTTACAAGCATAATTCCATCCTCCACTGTGTTCTTATCATTGTAACAACGTTTAAAAAAAAAATTTATTGCATCAACCGTAAATATTCACTGAACTTATCAAACCCTGCTTATGTTGAGACATCCACCATCACGTTTTGTCCGGGTTTTGGCGCTATCTCATTGCCGTTGAATGTGTTGCCGTCAACCTTGATTGAAACTTTTCCGTTTTTCTTGTTTTTTATCCTGATGGTGTAGCTGCAGTTTCTGAATTTTCTGGTGATTGTAACGGATTTTATTTCAACGGGAAGGCAGGGATTGATTACGAGTCCGCCGTAGTTCGGTTTTATTCCGAGTATGTGTTGTGTTATCGCGACATAATTCCAAGCGGCTGTGCCGGTAAGCCATGAATTTTTCGCTTCGCCGTGGGTTGGCGCCGCCTTTCCGGCTATCATCTGGGAATAGACATAAGGCTCCATCTTGTGTATATGGCTGATTTCTTCCCGATATGCCGGACAGATTTTTTTGTAATAATCAAAGGCCCTCTCTGAATTTCCAAGCACAGTTTCCGCTATGATTATCCACGGATTGTTGTGACAAAAAATTCCTCCGTTTTCCTTGTATCCCGGCGGGTAGGAGCTTATTTCTCCAAGCTCGATGTGATATTGCGAATATGTGGGACATTGCAGAACGATCCCGTGTTTTGTGGCAAGCCGATCATTGACTGAATCAAGCGCGATTTTCGCAAAACCGTCATCAAGCCCTATTCCGGCCATTACACACCACCCCTGCGATTCTATGAAGATTTTTCCTTCCGTATTCTCATTCGATCCGACCTTATTTCCGAAAAAGTCGTAAGCCCTTAAAAACCAGCGCTCATCACGCCCGAAAGAATTGACGGCGGAAACCATTTGTTTCGCGTGTTTTAGGACTTCTTGTTCGTCATTATTCATTCCAAGAATAGAAAGAAGTTTGGCGAATTCAGCGGATGAATAAACGAAGAGACCGGCTATCATGAGTGATTCGGCGGTCTTTCCCATTTTATTGGAAGTCGTCTGAAATGATTCGTCCGGATTGTCGGAGAAGCAATTAAGGTTCAGGCAGTCGTTCCAATCCGCTCTGCCAATCAGCGGAAGTCCGTGCGGCCCAAGATTGTTGAGAGTGAAGCGCCACGAGCGAAAGAGATGATCGAGAAGAGGCGCGGAGAGCTCATCTTTATTTTCGTAGGGAATTTTTTCATTGAGAAAGGAAAAATCCCCTGTCTCTTTGATGTAGGAACAGACCGATAGAATCAACCACAATGGGTCGTCGTTGAAATTTCCTCCAACGTCGGTATTGCCTCTTTTTGTGAGGGGTTGATACTGGTGATAGGCGCTTCCGTCCCGCAATTGTGTGGCGGCGATGTCAAGAATGCGTTCTTTAGCCTTTTCCGGTATCATGTGAACGAATCCGAGCAAGTCTTGGTTTGAATCGCGAAATCCCATTCCGCGTCCGATTCCGGACTCAAAAAATGACGCGCTTCTTGAGAGATTGAATGTTACCATGCATTGGTATTGATTCCAGATGTTGACCATCCGTTTGAGTTTGGAATCGGCTGTTGATATCGAAAATATCGAGAGTTTATCATCCCAGTATTTCGCCAAATCTCCGAGGGCATTCTGAAGAGCCTGCGGTGTTGCGAATTTCGCAAATTGCTCGTATGCCGGCGTCTTATTGATTATTCCCGGGGATGCGAATTTTTTATTTTCAGGCAATTCGATGTATCCGAGAGCGAATATGATTTCCTCCTCCGCACCGATATCCAGTTTAATATCAACGCAATGGGACGCTATTGGAGACCATCCGTAAGCGATTGAATTTGAGGCGGTTCCGTTTTCGACTGCGGCGGGGTTGTCGAGTCCTCTGTACGCTCCGACAAATGCTTCTCTGCTTGTGTCGAATCCTTCGATATTCTTATTACACGCGTAGTAGGCGTAGTGATTTCTTCTTTCCCTGAATTCAGTCTTGTGAAATATAAAACCGCCTTCAACTTCGACCTCCCCAACGCTGAGATTTCGCTGGAAATTTCTGTCATCGGCATCAGCGTTCCAAAGGCAGAACTCGATGAACGAGAATAGTTTAAGATATAGAAGTCGTTTTGATTCATTGCGCAGTTTTACGCGGTGGATTTCGATGTTTTCTCCGAGTGGCACGAAGTACGTTATTTCCGAAACGACGCCCGATTTCGCCGAATTTATCCTAGTATATCCGAGTCCGTGCGCGCATTTGTAAGAAGTTAGGGATTTTTTCGCCGGTTGCCAATTGGGATTCCAGAATTTTCCGGAGTCCATGTCCTTAATGTAAAAATATCTTCCGTTGGAATCGAGAGGAATATTGTTATATCTGTATCTCGTTAATCTTCTCAACTTTGCGTCCTTGTAGAAACTGTATCCGCCTCCGCTGTTTGATACAATCCCGAAAAAATTCTCGTTTCCAAGATAATTTATCCACGGAAACGGAGTCTTTGGGGTAGTTATTACGTACTCCTTTCGTCTGTCATCAAAATGTCCGAATTTCATAAATTGTCTCCCCTTTTGTTTTTGGTATTATTCTCCTTTGAGCCAGTTGCAAAAGTCATAAACCGCGCCGTTGCAGATGCCATCGGAGGGCTCGCAAGTATTTTTGGCAGGGGCAATACCCACAGCGGTCTTGCCC
>JAGVIF010000541.1 GCA_020056205.1 Lentisphaeria bacterium
GGCAAGACCGCCGCGGGTATTGCCCCTGCCAGAAATACTTGCGAGCCCTCCGATGGCATCTGCAACGGCGCGGTTTATGACTTTTGCAACTGGCTCGAATATTTACATTAACAATGAACAGGCTTTAAATAATGAAGAATCCTCTTGATGATTATAATCTCCGGGTTTCGGATTATCCGAATTGGAAAAAAGGAATAATATGGGGGCTCATAGGCGGTTTCATCTTCTCCGCCGTTATTTTTATTCCCCTTTTTTTAATGTCGAATTCTCCGAATGTGAAGAGCTCGGCGGCGGAGATAAACCGCGAAATTTTCACAGCGGGCGCGGGTGCTTTTTTGATCGCGTTTATTTCCTGCGGGCTACTTGCCGCGTTTCGTCCGCCAAAATAATTTTAAATCCGAACCAAATTCAGTCCCGGGCAGGAATGCCCGAGTTACTTTTCCATCAGTTATACCAATTTAGGTTGATATTTGCGCATATCTTCAAGCATAAGCATGCTCAACAATGACCATTAACGAGTATAAATGGATTCTCGCCGCAGTAGCGTACGCCCTTAGGCTGATTGTAATAGATATTACAGTTGCACAGCCCAAGCATCTTCATCGCATCATACAGGGTTTTAGCTGAATGCTTGAATGCTATCGCGCCATGGTGCGGAAACCTCTGCTCGATCAGGACATGTCGGTAGAACCTGCCCATCTCCCTGATCGCGAAAATTCCGATCCCTCCGAACGACTTCGGATCTACATCCAACACTTCGCCATCAGCAATATACGATTTGAGCGATGCATCAGCCGTTGACTGGAGTCTGAAAAGAGTCACGTCTCCCGGCCTGATCCTGCCTTCAAGCGTGCCACGGGTTATATTCGGATCTTTTCCGGCTTCCATGAGCCTGTGCATGATGAGCTGGTATTTCAGGCTGCATCCTGCAAGGCATTCCGAGCATGTATTGCCACAATGGAATCCCATGAAGAGATCTGAGTTTTGATATCCCGCCGCCTTCTTTCCTGCCTTCTCATACATGTCGCGAGGAACAGTATTGTTGATGTCAAGAAGCGTCGCCGGATGTTCGGTCGCGCAGGTAGCAATATATTCACTCAGGGCGCCGTAGATGTCGACTTCGCAGGCCACTGGAATTCCCTTTGCCGCAAGACGCGAGTTAACATAACACGGCACGAAACCGAAATATTTCTCGAATGACGGCCAGCACTTGTCCGCGAATATCCCGTACTGTGATGCGCCAAGGTTGTCAGCCATGAACGTCATGAGCCCGACTTCATATTGTGCGAGTTTCGCAAGGATATCCGGATATGCATTGCCTTTGCCGAGTTCCTGCGCCATTTCCGCGGCGACCTTCTTGATCTTCGGATTTCCTTCTGCTGAACGGAATACATCATAAAGATCAAGTTCGCTGTTCTCCATGACTTCGACACCGATGTCGTAGAGGGGCTTGATTGGTGCGTTGCACGCGAGGAAGTCCTGCGGACGCGGTCCGAATCCGAAGATCTTGAGTTTCTTCAGGGCGACAAGGATTCTCGCCACCGGGATGAAGCCCTTGATCATGTCGGCTACTTCGTCCGGAGTTCCAACCGGATAATCAGGTATGTACGCCTTGACCTTGCGGAGTCCGAGATTGTAGGAGGCGTTGAGCATGCCGCAGTAGGTGTCGCCACGGCCGTTGATGAGGTTTTCGCCTGTCTCTTCAGCGGCGGCTACAAACATTACAGGACCATTGAATTTCTGCGCAAGAAGTGTCGCCGGGCCTTCAGGACCGAAGTTTCCAAGATAGACAATGAGCGCATTGACTTTTAGGTTTGTGATTTCCTCATATGCCTGGAGTGCGTCGGTCTCCTTTTCTATGACAGTAGGAATGTTTTTGATCTTGATTTCCTTCGCAGCACACGCCTTGAGGACTTCCATCTTGCGCTTCTTAGAAAGTTCGATCGGAAAACAGTCCCTGCTGACAGCCACGATTCCAAGTTTCACTTCCGGAACATTGTTCATTGTTATATCCCTTCCATTTATTATATTTACATTCGAGCCAATTGCAAAACTCAAAACCGATGCCGATGAAGGAGATTATGAAATTCAGACAAGCCGCAAAACCGGAGGCATACCCAAGGCGGTATGTCGAGGA
>JAGVIF010000225.1 GCA_020056205.1 Lentisphaeria bacterium
AAGACCGCCGCGGGTATTGCCCCTGCCAGAAATACTTGCGAGCCCTCCGATGGCATCTGCAACGGCGCGGTTTATGACTTTTGCAACTGGCTCCTATATGAAATATTTTCCGAACTTCCGAACTTCTCCATTGAAACTTAACCACAGATTAACACCGATTAACACCGATTTTATCAATTTAGTTTCATTTTGATAAAACACCGAGGCGTAAGCGCTCAGGGCAGGCCGCTGATTCCTGACCCCCGTTATTAACCGCGAATATACGCGGATTAACGCTAATATTTTCCTCTGATTCGCGTTCATTGGCGTTCATTGGCGGTTCATCTCTTTGCGGTTTCCCCTTTGAAACTGCCGTTTTTTTCGGGGTCGGGATAAAATGCAAAATCCCGTAGGGATGAGTTGATAATAGACAGGCGTTTTAACGCCTGTATCCAAATATCGAAAAAATGCGGCGCATGCCGTAGGTATGCGTTGAATATCTCCTTCATCTGCCTGTGCGTGGCGCTTGCCTGCGCGCAGTGCGCAAGCAGGCGCAGACAGGTCGGCATCGGTTTTGAGTTTTGCAATTGGCTCATTTATCGGACATTTTTAATTTCGCCGCATACCTGACGGCATGCGTATTTTATTTATTGCATTTATGCAGGCGTTGAAACGCCTGCCTATTTCCAACGCGTCCCTCTGGGACTCCTTTGAAACTTACCGAAGTTTTGCGGTTCAATCAGCCGAACTTGAACTAAGTTCTTGATAATAAACATGGAGTTTGAAAATAACGGAGGGCGGGTTTTCTTACCCGCCGGCAGAAGAAACTCGCGGGTTGGAAAACCCGCGCTCCGTTGAAGAGGAGACGCATCGAGACGATTAACTCGTTTTTCGCGCGAGAAACGGGCTGCGCCGGCATCTCTCCCCGAGTACCGTTGGTCTCGGGATCTTCGACTTGACCGGGCGTCTGCGCCGCGCTGCTCAAACGCAAAATGTAGGCTAAGCGCTCGGGGACGGTCGCTGAATTCTGAATTTAGCAGATGAAATTTAAAAAGACGAAATCGCCGAATTTTCCGGAAGATATAAGAGTATGCGTCAAAAAAGATTTTGCAATTTTCGCAAAAATCTTTTTTCAGCAGACTCTACTTAGGATCGTTATTTTTCGAAATACGTATAGCCCCGCAATCCGGCTTCGTATGCGTCCATGATTTCTTTTCGTTCGATTGCGCTTATCAGCCCGTTTTGGACAGCCTGCTCGGCCTTATCTCTAAACTGCAGAATGAGAGACTTTGGGTCGTATTCGACGTATGAAAGGACATCGGCAACAGAATCGCCTTCAAGTTCGCGGACTATTTCATATCCGCCGCCATTGTCTTCTTTGGCCCTTATCGTTACCACGTTGGTGTCGCCGAGCAGATTGTGCAGGTCGCCGAGAGTTTCCTGATACGCTCCGACAAGGAAAACACCGAGATAATATTCTTCATCAGGCTTAAGGTCGTGCAAAAGTATCGAGTGTTTTACATCGTGCAGGTCTATGAATTTATCTATTTTCCCGTCGCAGTCGCAGGTTATATCGGCAAGTATCGCGCGTCTTTTTGGTTCTTCGTCAAGGCGGTGAATCGGCATTATCGGAAACAGATGATCAATCGCCCATACGTCCGGCAGAGACTGAAAGACGCTGAAGTTACAGTAATATATATCCGCAAGAATATCCTCGATTTTCTCAAATTCATCAGGAATATATTTCAACTTTTGTATGTCCTTCGAAATAGATGTGACGACTTTCCAGAATATATTTTCCGCCATTCCGCGTTCGCGCAGGCTTATGTGTCCGCTCTTGAAAAGCTGTCTGATTTCATCGCGGTAAAAAATGGCGTCATGAAAAGATTCCTGCATGTTCTTTACAGTCAGGGACTTATGGACATCGAGAAGATTTTGTATCATGGCGTGAACCTTTTTGACCTCCTTCCTGTCGGGGATCACCTGCGGCTCGAATGTGCTCATGTCGAGAACGTTGAAAAGGAGGACGGAATAATATGCCACGATTGCGCGCCCTGATTCAGTGATAATGATAGGATGAGGAACTTCCTTCTCGTCGAGTATTGACATTATCACCTCGATTACGTCGGCGCAATATTCATCGAGGGAATAATTCCTGCTGCTTGAAAAGTTCGTGTGGGATCCGTCGTAGTCAACGGCAAGTCCTCCTCCGATGTCGAGATAACGCATTTCCGCTCCCTCGGCGCAGAGTCCGCAGTATATCCGGCATGCCTCCGACGCCGCTCCTCTTATGTCGCGTATGTTAGGAATCTGTGATCCGAGATGGTAGTGAAGGAGCTTGAGACAATCCAGCGCGTTATTATTTTTCAATACATCAACGGCGTCAACGATTTGCGACACGGTAAGCCCGAAGACGCTTCGGTCTCCTCCTGATTCAGACCAGTGCCCTCCGGCTCTTGAGGAAAGTTTTATTCTCAAACCGAGATTCGGTTTTATGTTCATTTTTTTCGCCCTTTCAAGGACGAGGGGGATTTCGCTCGGCATTTCTATGACTATGAAACATTTGATTCCTATTTTTGTGGCGTAGAGGGCCAAATCCACAAATTCCTCGTCTTTGTAGCCGTTGCAGATGAGGCATGCTTCAGTATCTTTCAGCATGGAGAGGGCGGCTATCAATTCAGCTTTACTGCCTGCCTCAAGCCCATGATGATAGGCCGCTCCGAATTTACACACCTCCTCGACTACCTGCTGCTGCTGATTGACTTTTATCGGATACACAGCCTTATATCCGCCCTTGTAGTTGAAACGTTCCATGGCGTGTCCGAAACTTTCATGGAGAAGTTTTATCTGTGAATCGAGGATATTCCCCACCCTTAACAGAACTGGCATCTCAAAACCGCGCTCCTTCATCCCTGAAATTACTTCCATGATACTTATAGGGTTGCCGGCGTTCCCGCCGTTGGGATATATCACAACATGCCCTTTTTCGGATATGTCAAAATATCCGGCGCCCCAATTGTGTATGCCGTAAAATTCAGCCGAAACGGCGTTCGTCCATCTTTCGAGAGCCTCGTTTTTCAAAGAGAATCCTCTTGTTTTATTTTCATTCTGATTTTTGACTCCTCCAGCGTAAGAGGAAGGGTATAATCCTAAGTTTTGCGGTTCAATCAGCCAAATTTAAACTAAGTTCTTGATAATAAACGATGTATGAACTGCAATGCAGTTCATTAAATTATTCAAATAAGAA
>JAGVIF010000352.1 GCA_020056205.1 Lentisphaeria bacterium
CACAATTGTTTTCGGAGGGGCGCCTATGTTTTGGTGCAATATTACGGTGTATTTCGGGAGGAGGGGGGCATCGTTGATTTTTGCGGAGGCGGACAATCCCTTGCGTTCGTCCGGGTGGACTCCGCCGTAAAAATAAATATGGCTGTCGTGATGATGTGAATTCATTTAAGCTGTTTTCTCCTCTTCTTCTGCCGTCGTTATTTTTGCGCGCGTATATGAAGACGGATATGTGTTTGAAAGACATTTTGTCGGGCATGCGGCTTTCTCAACTAAATCATCGGCCGGGGGATTCTCATAGTTTATCCTCACAAGAAATCCGGCGATTGTCATTTGATTTTCACCGGCGGCGTTGACGCATTTTTTGCAGGCTATGCACGACACATCGCAGCATTTTCTTTTATCCGCCGGTTTGTCGGGCGAGGAACAAAATACATGGACATGAACGGAAGCCGGAACCAGTTTTATAAGCGTTCTGGGACAGGTCTTTATACACTTTTTGCATGCGGTGCACAATTCGGGATGAATCACGGCGAGTCCGGCGATTATTTCAATCGCGCCGAAAGGACAGGCCCGCGCGCAAGAGCCAAGTCCAAGACAGCCGTAGTCGCATACTTTTCCTCCGCCAGCGATGAGATTCGCCGATCTGCAGTCGCTCACTCCGTTGTATTGGGCTGAAGTTTTCGCGTGATGATTATTGCCCCCGCAGAACACTACGGCGATTCTTTTTGCCGGTTCGATATGAGCGGCGTCAAGGGCTTTGGCAACCAGAAATCTTATAGACGGAGAGCTGACAGGACACATATCGGGGCTTGCCCTTTCTTCCAGAAGGGCTTTTGCGAAATCCGCGCAGCCCGCGAATCCGCATGCCCCGCAATTCACGCCCGGCAGGATGGCTGACAGCTCGCTTATCTTGGGGTCTTGTTCGATGGAAAAGAATTTCGCGGCGAGCGCTATCAATACGCCGAGAATCAATCCCGTCCCCGCTACTATTATTATTGAGTATGTTATCATTTTATTTAACCAAACCGGAGAATCCCATGAAAGCCATAGCCAGTATTCCGGCCGTTATCAGGGCGATTGATGTGCCTTGAAAAGCCTTTGGCGTCTTCGCGAGTTCGAGTTTTTCTCTTATGCTTGAAAACAGAATAAGCGCCAGAGCGAAGCCGACGGCGGAACAAAAGCCGTATATTGTGGAATTAAGAATGCCCCTTGCTTCCTTCGCGTTTATCACCACGGCTCCGAGAACCGCGCAGTTTGTCGTTATAAGAGGCAGATAAATTCCGAGAGCATTGTAAAGCGGAGGGGCGATTTTCTGAAGGATTATCTCAACCACCTGGACGAGCCCGGCTATCACAAGAATGAACACAAGTGTCTGAAGATAATCAAGATTGACTCCGGTAAGCTTTGCAAAATGAGAATTGGGCGCAAGTATTAAATTATAAATGCTTGCCGTTACGAAAGTCGCAAGCGTCAGAACAAATATGACGGCGCCGGACATCCCGATGGCCGCGTCGAGTTTCTTTGATACTCCAAGCAAAGGGCATATGCCGAGAATCTTCGACAGGACGAAATTATTTACAAGGACCGCCCCTATCGTTATCAAAAGATATTCATTTTGCATTATTTTTACCTCGGAGCCAGTTGGCTCCTCAATGATTGCGGAAGATTTTTGCGCGAAAAAAGGAAAAAGTAACGCTAATGGCGCAAAAGCAAAAGTCAATATCGGGATTAAATTATATTCGTTTTTTTTTAATGCTTGAAAAAGCCCTTTCAGAATCTATCTTGAGCCATTGAAAACGAAGAAAAGTGATGGTCAAAAAGACCTTCACGGAATCAGAATAGGGTTAAAGGCAGAGGCCAACATGGATATAAATAAGATAGATACGGTGTTTAAAAGGCTTCAGGATTATTTTTCCGGCATGGAGGATGTATGTTCGGTGATAGTCTTCGGTTCCTATGCCGACGGGGCTATTTCCAGACGCAGCGATCTGGACATCATATTGATAAAAAAAACGGAGAAAAGATTTCTTGACAGATTGCAGGAGCATCTTGATCTCGATTCAAAACTCGGTGTGGCGTGTGATTTGCTCGTCTATACTCCTGAGGAATGGGAGAAGATCAAAACAAATGCCTTTTTCAGAAAAATGCCAACGAAAATCATCATATGAGCGATAAGAAGAACAGATACGAGGCTGAAAGGTGGCTGAAAACAGCCGAAGATGATATTTCGGCGGCAAAGGTCTTGTTGGACAATGGGAAATACGCCCAAGCCTGCTTTTTCTCTCAGCAGGCAGCAGAGAAAGCCGTCAAGTCGTTTTACTATTTAAAAGATATTGATCCTTGGGGACATTCGGTGAAAAAACTAATTACAGATATTTCAGAACACGACCCCGCATGCTATGAAGAGATAAAGGAACTTGAGCCTAAAGCCATGATCCTTGACAGGTTTTATATCCCCACCCGTTACCCGAACGGCCTGCCGAATATCCTGCCCTCCCAGGCATATTGCCAGGCGGATGCAAAAACAGCCATTGAGGGGGCCAAAGAAATATTGAGGGGAATCAAAATATTCTTTGCGGAGGATTAGACAAAGGAAAAAGCGAAACCGTGAACCCGCTAAACAGTAGGACGGTATTACGGTTTAACAGTATGACGGTGGGCGTTAGTATAAGCCAAGCGGTGAAAAATGAATTCGTATTTTGACAGATTAGCGGATGAGTTTATAAAAGAAGCCAAGTCAATATCAAAAATGCTCCAATCATTCGGGGACTCCTTTGATTCACAAAATAAAACCGTTAAACTGTCATACCGTAATACCGTTAAACCGTTGAACGCTACCGATTTTAAATTAATAAATAAAATCGAAAATGCGTTCACATTGATCGAACTTTTGGTCGTGATTGCGATCATCGCGATCCTCGCCGCCATGCTCCTGCCCGCTCTTCAGGGGGCGAGAGAGAAGGCGCGCGAGACTTCCTGCATGAACAATCTGAAACAAACTTTCCTTATGATCGCATCATACGAGATTGACAACGCGGGCGTTTATCCCGCCGCCGACTCCGATTGTCCGTGGGGAGACGCGAAGGGATGGATGAATCTTATCGCAAACAGCGCATCAGACAGGCGTATTTTTGTCTGTCCCAACGAGCAGAGGCGGGAATTTTCTTACTCCCTCAACTGCCGCGAACCGTATTTGATATCCGGAACTTTTGCGTCGTGGACATCGGTGCAGCTTTCAAGAGCATCTGTTTCGACATCAGCATTGGTACTTGTTGAGGAGTCCGATTCTTCAATGTTCAACCCGACCGATTCCGACCAAGATAATTACACGCAAAATGTTAATACTTTTACAAAATCTGATCCGAAACACAAAGGAAAAATGCCAATGCTCTTTTTGGATGGACATACGGATGCGTTCAGATTTTTCGATCTCGCAAAGATGACATATTTCACCGACGCTATGAAATCCTGGGAGTGAACCTACATTTTGCGTTTGAGTAGCGCCGCGTAGGCGCGCCGTAGAACAAGCCCCCGGCTTGTTTGCCTGCAAGCCAGAGGCTTGCGCTACTTCTAAAGCTGAGTTTTGCAATTGGCTTGCCGATGTGATATTCTTCTATTGAAGAACAAGTGATTTCACATTTTATTAGATGTAAATATTCACCGAAAGGACGAGGTTCGGTGAATATTTACGAATCCGCCCTTTCGGGGAGGCTTTCACGGAATCAGGAAGTAGCATAAGCCTCCGGCTTGTGTGATTGATTCAAAAATCATAGCGGCAAAAAAAAGGATGACAGCATGTGAAATTTTTCAGCGAATTTCTCATCCAAAAATTTGGGACGCCGTTGTATCGCATTCCGGTTGACATTGGGCTCGGCTGTCCTCACAGGGGGCAAAAAAAATATGAGAGATGTTTTTTCTGTGCCGAAGACGGTTCGCTCGCGAGGCATTTGCCGCCAAAAATGGAAATAGAAGAGCAGGTTGCGCTTGGAATAGATTATGTAAAAAAACGCTACGGAGAAAATTGTGGCTACATCGCTTATATCCAGGCATTTACAGGAACAAATGCGGCGCTTGAAAAATTGAGAAAAATATATGACAGA
>JAGVIF010000240.1 GCA_020056205.1 Lentisphaeria bacterium
CATATTATTTTTTGATTTGGTGACTTAGAGATTTGGAGATTTTTCATTCGATGTTGGATGTTCAATGTTGAATGTTCGACGTTCATTTTCCCTTTCTCCCTTCCACTTTTTCCTTCCCCCTTTTCCTTTCTACTTTTTTCACTCCCGAACTCCCGACAGGGTATGAATTTATGAAAATATTCTTTACTTCTTCCAGCACCGCGGCCGGGCTGAACATATCCACCAGTTGTGAGAACTGCACTTTACCCGGAGTTTTTCCCATATAGCTTAATTTTATAGTATTTCCCGGGAGACATCAAACACTAAAGGGCTCGTCAAAGAATAACGAGCCCTAAAGCCCTGCTTTTACGGCAATTCCGCATGCGATAACAGCAAAACCCGCCAAGGCGTGGGCATACCGTTCCATACGCTCCACAGGGAACAAGCGAAACCCGCGAAGGAGCAGGAAAACAGTGATCATCATTGTGGCTATAGTGACCGCCGCAAAAACCGCGGCCGCGACCATTGCCTGCCCAATGCTCCCCTTCATAGCAGGGTACATAAGCACCGGGATTAGCGGTTCGCATGGGCCGAAGACGAAGATGATAAAAAGCGCCCAGGGCGTTACGGACGCGGAATTGCCGTGGACATGGGCGTGCTCAACTTCATGAGGATGTTCATGGGAATGGATTGAATCTCTGTCATGCGTATGCGCGTGAGAATGTTTTTCGCCTTTTATCGCCTTTTTTATTCCCCAGAGCATATAGGCTAGGCCGAAAGAGAGCAGGAGCCAACCCGCCGTATCCCCCCTAAGACCTTCCAGCCATTCCAGGCGGGAAACCGATGTTCCAAGAGCAATGCCGGCCAACCCGATAAGCACGGAACTTCCGACATGCCCCACGCCGCAAAGAAAGGTAACCGCGGCGGTTCTTGCCCGTGTCCAGTTCCGGGCTTTTGACAGCGCTACGAACGGAATATAATGGTCCGGTCCCAGTACGGTATGAATAAAACCCAGAGACGCCGCAGTGAGCAATATAGCGTTATTTTCCATAGAGACCTCTACTCTAAACCTGCATAGTGGTATTGTATATTTTGGGACCGGGCAATAAACGTAATGTAAATGGGGTCGGGCCTTGATTTTTAGCAGTAAGTACCCCGGCAAAACTGCGTAATTCGCAGTCCATCGCTGACTTCTGATTCCTGACTTCTTTTTGCTCGCGTCTTCATTTATCCCGAACCCCGAACCCCGAATCCTGAACGCTGAACCCTGAACGCTGAACCTCTAAGTTAGAGCGATGCTTTTTTCATTTCGACTTCATATATCTGGATTTTGTCTCCTTCCTTGAAGTCAACGAAATTGTCGAGCCTGATTCCACACTCAAGCCCCTGTCTGACTTCCTTGACATCGTCCTGGAAGCGTCTCAGGGATTGAACGTCGCCGTTGTAAATCAGCTCGTTGTCGCGGAAGACTCTGGCCTTTGTTCCGACCCTTACGGAACCGTTTTCGATCATGCAGCCGCATATTTTCGGACCTTTTGACAGTTCGAATATTTTCAATATTACCGCATTGCCCAAGGCCTTTTCTCTTGTTTCCGGGGCGAGTCTGCCTTCAAGCGCGTCTTTGATGTCTTCAACGAGTTCATATATTATGCTGTAGAGGCGGATTTCGACTTTTTCTTTTTTCGCGAGGTTGTTCACTCCGGGGTTGACTCTTGCGTGGAAGCCGATTACTATTGCTCCGGATGCGGATGCGAGCAGGACATCGTTTTCAGTGATTGCGCCGGTTGCGGCGAAGATGATATCTATAATGATTTTGTCGGTTGGGAATTTTGAGAGAGATTCTTTTATCGCCTCAATTGAACCCTGAACATCGGTTTTGACTACAAGGTTCAGGCTTTTTTTCTGGCTTTCCGCGAAAGAGCTTATGAGTTCCTCAAGATTTGTCGCGTGTCTGCTATCCATCATCAATTCATTTTTCTTGTTGGCGGCGCCCCGTTCTTCGGCTATCTTTTTTGTCTCTTTTTCATCATCGCAGACAACGAGTTTTGTTCCGGCCTGCGGCACTCCGGAAAGTCCGATGAGTTTTGCCGGCGTTCCCGGGCCGACGCTGTCGAGTTTTTCGTTGGACGCGCTTATCAGCATTTTGACTTTTCCGCAAAATTCTCCGCAGAGGACGAAATCTCCTTTTTTGAGAGTTCCGTTTTGGACAAGGACACTCGCAACTGGGCCGAGTCCCTGTTCAAGAGTGGCTTCGAGCACCACGCCCCTGGCTTTTCTTTTCGGATTCGCCTTTAACTGCAGCATTTCGGCTTCGAGCAGTATTCTTTCGAGGAGTGTTTCTATTCCGTCGCCTCTGACGGCGGACACTTTGACGACGGCCGTTTCTCCGCCCCATTCTTCGCCGAGGAGTCCGTGTTGCTGCATTTGCCTTAGGACCTTGTCCGGATCGGCTCCCGGCAGATCCATTTTGTTCAAAGCTATGATTATGGGAACTTTTGCGGCTTTGGCGTGATTGAGCGCCTCTATTGTTTGAGGCATGAAACCATCGTCAGCGGCGACGACGAGGACGGCGATATCGGTCGCCTTGGCTCCGCGCGCTCTCATCGCGGTGAAAGCCTCGTGTCCGGGCGTGTCAATGAAAGTGATTGACTTGCCGGAGTGTTTGACGCATGATGCTCCGATATGTTGAGTTATTCCGCCGGCCTCTCCCGCTGTGACATTTGTTTTTCTGATGGCATCCTGCAGCGATGTTTTTCCGTGGTCAACGTGTCCGAGGAAGGTTACGACGGGCGGCCTTTCGACGATATCCCCTTCCGCGTCTTTCTCGTCCTTTTCTTCCGGCGCGATTTCAGCGGATTTTGCATGTTCATCCTTTTCCCGTTTGTCTATTAGAAGAGTTTTTCCGTATTTTTTGCATATTTTCTTAGCCATGTCATGCTCGACGACTTGATTTATGCTTGCGAGGACATCGAGAGACATTAGCGAGGTTATTATTTCACTGGGCTTGCGTTCAAGCGACTCTGCGAGGGTTTTCACTGTTATCGGAGACTTAAGATGAACGGAGATGGTGGAATTTTCCGGTAAATCGTCCTTTTTTAAGGCATGTCCTAGCGCCGAAATATCTTTCAGGTGTTCTTCTACTACGTCGAGAAGGCTTTCATCAATTTCGCTGGAGACGGTTTTTATTTCGATCCCCAGACTGCGAAGGGATTCGATGGCTACGGCGTGGTCCACGTCGAAACGTCTCAGAATGTCCTTCAGTTTAGTTTTATTCTTGCTGGTTTTATCTTTCTTAAATGCCATTTTTATTCACCGGACTTTTTGGTTCGATTCGTTTTTTTTATCAGGGTTTTCCGACAAGTTCCTTTATTTTTCCAATATCCTCCTCTGAAAGTCCTTCTATTTTGGAAATATCGGCAATGTCGGCGGCCTTAACTCCTTCAATAGTAAGGTAGCCGTTGTTGATGAGGATTTTTGCTGATTCAGCGCTGATTCCGGTGGACTCTGAGAGGGTTTTTATGGTGAGGTCGAGTTGTTCCTCGAACGCAGCGTGGTGGTCTTCTTCCCCTACTATATTGATTTTCCAGTCAAGCAGTTTTGTGGTAAGCCTGACATTTTGTCCTCGTTTTCCGATGGCAAGGGAGAGTTGGTCTGGCGCCACTTTTATATTTAAGGACTTGGCAACCTGATCAATGTCTATGCTTTTAATCGTCGCCGGCTGGAGCGCGTTGGCGGCGAAGGCCCTCAGGTCGTCGTCATATTTTACGATGTCAATTTTTTCTCCGTTAAGTTCGCCGGTGACATTTTTTACTCTCATCCCTTTCATCCCGACGCATGCTCCGATGGGGTCTATGTTAGGGTCTTTGCTGGCGACGGCTATCTTTGAGCGCAAACCGGCTTCTCTGGCAATTTTTATAATTGTTACGATTCCGTCGTGAACTTCCGACACCTCTCTCTCAAAAAGTTTCAACACGAATTCCGGCGCGCTTCTGCTAAGTATCAGGCTCGGGCCTGAGCCTAATCCCTCGACGGCTTTGAGAATTGCGCAAAGCCTGTCGCCCTGCGCGTATGAATCCCCCGGCATTTTATCTCTATGGGAGAGTATCCCCTCGGCCTTTCCAAAGTCAACTATGATATTTCCGGCCTCGAATCTGCGGACTATTCCGCTGACGATTTCGCCGAGTTTGCTACTGAATTCTTCCTGGACAATCGCTTTTTCAGCTTTTCTAAGTTGTTGAAGTATAGTTTGTTTCGCGGTTTGGGCGGCGATTCTGCCGAAATTGCGCGGGGTAACTTCCCATTTTACGGTTTCTCCGTTTTTTGTTTTTGGAAAGCGGGTTTTTGCGGTCTCGATCAGAATCTGGTCGTCAGTCGGATTTTCCTTGACAACCTCTAAAAGAGCCCAAACCTTTATGTTGCCGGTTGTCAGGTCTATTTTAACGTCGAGATTAGTTGCCGGATGGATGCTCTTTCTTGAGGCGTTTAGGATGGCTTTTTCGATGGCCTCGACAAGTTTTTCCCTGCTTATCCCCCGTTCCTGCTCAAGATATTCCAATATAGTCAATAATTCGTTATTCACTTTGCCTGACTCCTTTTTTAAAAAACAAAAGCGGGCGCTCGCCCACTTTGCAAACCTTTATTGATTTAGTCCAAATTTATTCGGAATAAACAAAAAACGAAACGATAATTTACTTTTATCTCTTTAATTTTCAAGGGAAAAATAATAAAAGCTTGAATAATTTTGATGTGGTTGTATTTTACCGGGCAATAAAAAAACATAAAGGATTTTTAATAATGGCGCATTCAAAATCAGCGGAAAAAAGGGCAAGACAAAACACCAAAAGAAGGGCGGCGAACAAATCGAGAAAATCTGAAGTATGGTCTCTTGAAAAGCAGGTAAGAGCTGAAAAAGACGGTGAGAAAAAGAAAAAACTCCTTTCTCTTTACTGTTCCAGAATGGATAAGGCCGTGAAAGCCAACGCTCTCTCCAAGAACAAAGCCTCAAGGAAAAAATCAAGGCTTGCTCTCAACGCGGCGAAATCGAAATCAATTTCTATGTAGACATAAATATTCAGTGAATATTTACACGGATTGTCATGTTCACACTGAATTGAGCTACTGCGCGGAACAAGGGCTCACCCCTCAATTCTATGTTGAAAAACTCAAGTCCCTTTCCGAACCCGGCGCGGTATGCATCACCAACCACGGAATGGCTCTTTATTTCCCGGGTGAAATCGCGTGGAAGTGGGAATTCATCACCGACAGCGCTGTCTTCGATAAATGGCTCGATTCCGGCAATAAGAAATTATCGGAGCACATCAGAGAGGTGAGGGGAATTGCCTGTCCCAAACTCTTCGTCGGAATTGAAGTTGAAATGATGAATGACGGCAGGCTGACATTCGACCCGTGTTTCAGGGACGACCTCGATATCATCATAGGCAGTGTTCATTTTTTGCCGGTGTCCGCTCCTTGTGAAGACACGCGCAGACGGTGGCTTGAGCATACCTTGAAACTGATTAACAGCGGCATAGACATACTCGGGCACCCTTTTAGATGGATTAGGGCGCAAATGCCTGTGAGAGAGGAAGATGTGAGAACGGTCGTTCTGGAGGCTCAATTGGCCGGGGTTGCTCTTGAATTGAATTCCCACTATCTCATAGATACCGATATTTCAATGCTAAGGCTCGCCGCCGAGCTCTCCGCGAAGATCGCAATTGCTTCAGATTCGCACAAAAAAGAAGACTTCGGAGATTACAGCTACCATAAAAAGGTCATAAAACAGTCCGGCGTTAATTTCAAGAACCTCGCGTTGTATAAATTCAGCAAACGTATAAGTTCGGTAAAAGGACGGGTTTACTGAACTTATGGAATCGGTGCCGGTATAAGCTACATCTTGTATTATAGCATGTTGCATTTATATTATTGCATTTTTCTCCGGCCTCTTTTCCGTGACATCAGCCTCCCCGTAACAAGCTGGATACTCGACTTTGAAATGCCTCTTCTGTTCGGAAAGCAGACTGCAGAAAAAATCCCGCCCTCCCGGAGTGGAAAGTATCCGTGCGCTGTTGATCCCGCGATTGAATACGTGGTATACGCCTTTCCCCATACGCCAACGAGGAAACCTCCCCCATATCGCACCTCAATCCTAAAAATATCAAATGCAATAATATAACTATAACCTATTTTATTTCAAGGAATAATCTATACTGGCACCGATTCCGATTCTTCAACGTGATATTTTTCTATCTAAGGAAATATGAACCCACTAATAAATAAAATCCGGAATTTTTGAATTCCACAATCGGACGGTTACGTTACCTCAAAAAAAGACATAAGGGACGAAAAGGACAGCACTTTTTATGATACTTGTAGTCCATACCTATGGAATGGCCATTGTCGAAAGCAAAAGCGTAACTTCCAAAGTGAAAATCAATCCGGACGGCAGCTGGGAAAGAATCTGGGACAACCACTGGCAAGGAATGCCCTCTCCTGTTAACCAAGCACAAAGGCAAGCGGCTTTCCTCCGGAATTATCTCAACACCAACAAGGAGAAATTGCTCAAGAAAATCCTTGGCTTTCAGCAATCTTTCAAGAAAATGCCTATTGATATTGTGGTGGCAATTTCCGATTCTGGAAGGATTGACCGCTCCAAGCATTCTGACAACAGCTATGTTTTTAAAGCTGACCAAGCCGCATCCAGAATTAGAAAAATTTATGAGGACTTGAAAAAGAAAGACACTAGAGCCAATTGCAAAAGTCAAAACCAGCGCCGATGAAGGAGATTGTGAAATTCAGACGAGCCACAAAACCGGAGGCATACCCAAAGCGGTATGTCGA
>JAGVIF010000171.1 GCA_020056205.1 Lentisphaeria bacterium
CGGAGATAGGAAAAACAGTGAACATCGAACATTCAACATCGAATGAATGCAATGAGTAAGGGAGACTGGATGATTAAAAAATAATAAAATCTCCAAATCACCAAATCGAAAAATAATTTGGGGTTCTTCACTCCTCACGATATTTTCATCGAAGGAAAAATAATTTAAAAATAGTTGAAGGTTGCGCTTGAACGTTTAATGCGCGCTGTTATATTGCGATTGATTCTCAATTTCCTAAAGATCGTATCGATGGCACTCAAAACAAAATCTCAGTTTCAAAACTTTCTGAAGCAGCAAGGGTTGAAGTGGACGCCGGAGAGGGAGAGGGTTTTTCAGGAAGCCTCCGTCATGGAAGGCCACTTCGAGGCTGAAGAACTTGCCTACCGCCTCCGAAAGAAGGGGAGCCGAATTTCTAAGGCAACCGTTTACCGGACTTTGCCTCTTTTGGTTCGGACAGGTCTCATCAAAGACGTGATTCATGGGGAGAAGCACCAGCACTACGAACATATCCATGAGGAGAACTTACATGATCACTTAATCTGTTTAAAATGTGGAAAGATTGTGGAGTTTGAAGAAGAGTCCTTAACAAAAATAGAGAGAAAGGTCTGCGCAAAGTATCAGTTTCAGCCTCAGAAGATTTTGATAGAGATTTTCGGCTGTTGCAGGGAATGCCGGTAATTTTTTTTAAATTTTAATTGAGAATAAATCTCAATCGCTATTGCGTAAAACTCAATGGAAAATTCAAAATTCAACTGCGGCTACGAAAATGCCAGGTCTAAACTCGATGAAATTTTCAGAAATTTCTTCGAACATGACGGCTATGCGAATCTGCAGGTTGACATTAAGATCCTTAAGAAAGGGCAAAAGGAGATAATCATCAGGGCGGGGAAAGAGTATCGCTACGTCGCAGACTATATCGTTGACACGACACTAGCCCCATCCGCGAATTATACGAATGAAACGAAGTAAGAAAAAAATAATTAATGAGGAGGATCTTTAATGAACGATATCAAAGGTTAAAGCCTTGTAAGCCGCTATGATATTTCAATTATCAAGGTGGCTTGTGCAAGGTTATGTGAAAACATTTGCATCCTGTCGGGGTGAGCCTGAAGGAGAAAAGAAGAGAAAAGAGTAAAATAAAGATTTCAGGCTTAATATAACAGGAGATAAGATGAAAAAGAAAATACTTGTAAATGCTTTTGCATTTACTTTGATTGAATTGCTGGTTGTTATTGCGATTATCGGGATCCTTGCTTCCATGATGCTTCCCGCCCTTTCCATTGCCCGGGAAAAAGCCAGGTCTTCAAACTGCCTCGGCAATTTGAAGCAAATCGGTTTGGGGATGCATTCTTACACGAACGATTACGGCGTGTATCCTACGGCAAGATGGAAGCATCCGGGGCTTCCTCAGGTAAGGTGGCAGAACAACATTGGAGATCAGATTGGGGGATCGGTGCTTAACACAGCGATCGAAAGCGACGCGACCGGCACAAACACGATCACCAATCCTGCGTTGAAATGCCCGTCAACATTCAAGTCGGACTTTCAACTGAGTAAAACCGTATTTCCGGGAAAGTCTCGCGAAGACTATTTGAGGACGGGTTCCTACGGATACAACTGGGCAACTTTCGGACCGTTTTCAATTGATGCTGCGCTCACCCGAACCTACCCGGTAAAGAGGGAGAAAATAGACAAGCCGGAATCAACCATAATCGTCGCCGACTCCTATGGGGACAAGGCGAAAGCCGAAAACCGTCCGCACTCCTATACCTTGGACGGGCCGATCATGCTTAACGGACGTTGGGGGTCAAGCGATCAGACTCCGGCGGATCCCAGACATGGCAAAAGATTCAATGCAGTGATGGGCGACGGAAGCGCTGAAAACTATTCGATGACCGAAGCCGGATATGACGCGTCCACTCCCTCCGCATTGTCCGGAACCGGCGATCCTTCGCTTTGGAACGGATACGGCGCTTCAAACGTAACATCTCTCTCCAATTGATAAAAATAACATGGCGCATATCATGAAAAGACCCATAAAAGTTAGAAAAAGCGAATTCAACACGCTTGTCGCTGAAGCCACTCTTGACTTGTACAGGAAGAAAAAAAAACTCAGTGTTAGGGAAAACCGTTTCAAAAAGGCGTTGTCATCAATATATATAAAAACAATGCTGTTTTTGCTCCTTATATGCTTTGCGGGTTGGAGGATTTACGGGTTCATTGACAAGTCGGGCGATGCCGGCAAACCCGATGAAAATGATATAGGGAAGGGGGTTGCAGGAACCGTCAACAGCCTTAGCAGGGACGGCGACAAGATAGTCGTAGTGCCCATGTTCGGAAGGGACAATCCGTTATACGTCCGGCGGATTAAGGCGATAAGGGATAGCTTGACTGAAAAGCTTTCAATGAATGAATATTGGACAGTTGACTGCGGAACGTATGATCCTGAGGACAACCCGGATATCTCGCCGTCAATTGAAAAGGCCTTGGAATCATTTCCGGATTCGCGAATTGTAGTCGTAGTTTCCGGCGGGAGGCTGCCGAACATGAAGCCTTCAAATGAAATCAAGAAGTTTCTGGCTTCAGGGGGCTTGTTCGTGTTTCTCGGAGAAGTAGACCGTGGGTCGAACCTGACGGAATTCATTTCGGGCACGAAATCAGTGTTGCTCGCCAGAAGGACTTCGTTGATCATGGAGAGAGGGTTCAAGGAATATCCTCAGATGCCAGAGGGATATTTCAAGGAGAACTTCGTGAAGATTTCCGGTAGTTGAAGCTTTCTGTGAGTGTCAAACGGCGGCGTTGACCTAAGTTTTGCGGTTCAATCGGCCGAATTTAAACTAAGTTCTTGATAATAAACGATGCACCTACGCCGCACTGCTCAAACGCAAAATGTAGGTTGAACCCCGTCTGCGGGGGGAAGATCACCGAGGATGCGAATTCGGTCCGAAAATCAGGATCGAGAGAGACGGTTACATTTGTATCCAAGAGGCAAGTTCTATCGTTCATAGAACTTGATTTGAAGTAGCGCAAGCCTTTGGCTTGCGTTTTTTCCTTGATGTGCCATAATCGTCCCGATTAGAGCTTGCCTTTTTTCTTTGTCTTGTTGCCGGCGACTGCCGGCGCTGCAGGATGCTGGTCTATGATGGTCTGAAGGCTTTTCCTGGCGGCGATGGCTTCTGCGTCGTCGGAGTCTGCCGCGACAGGTATCTCCTTGAAGGGAGCTTCCTTCATGTCGAATAGTTCTCCGTTGTTCGCGAGTTTCCAGCGCGAATTTCGCGCATATGATTCGCCTTTGAGTTCTACATATACCCATTCGCGAGGAGTTCCTTTCCCGCCCTTTATCTGCGATGCGAAGCTGTGTCCGTCAATTGTTACACCCTCGGGCAACTCGCCTCTTCCGAGTTCGGCGAACGTCGGGAAGAAGTCGCTGAAATCGGTAAGATCATGGTTCTCCTTGCCTTCCGGCGCTACACCGGTCCAGCTGACAAGCAACGGGACGCGGCTACCGCCTTCGAGCATGGAGCCCTTGGCTCCGTTAAGACGCTTGCCCCCGATGGTCGCCTGTTCCTCTCCAAAGGCTGCGGTTCCATTGTCGCCAGTGAAGACGATCAGGGTGTCCTTGCGCAAACCGAGCTTTTCGAGTTCGTCTGCGAGCTGTCCGACAAGTTTGTCCATGTAGGCATTATTGTCGGCATAGAAATCCTTGCTGTCCTCCTTGCTGTCAGGAGTGCGCAGTATCTTGCCGTGCATGTGGGCCATGGAATAATGGACGTAGAAAGGCTTCTCCTTGTTGCGTTTCATGAAGTCCACCAGGAACTTGTGCATTACATCGGGCATGTACTCGTTGTCGGCAAGTTGCTTCTCCCTGCCGTTTTCCATGTATCCCGCCTTCTGGCTTTTCCAGTATCTGCCGCTGCCGGCGAAGGTGATGTATTCCTCGAAGCCCCATTCGCCTGGACCGAGGCAGATCTGTCCCCATTTTCCAACAAGCGCGGTAGCGTATCCGGCCCTCTTCATGACTGTCGGCATCATTATCTCCTTTTCCGGGCTGACAGCTTCATGGCTCTTGTTGCTTATCAGACCTGTACGGAAAGGATATCTGCCGGTCAGAGACTGGCATCTTGATGGTCCGCATAGGGGAGTGGAATAGCAGTATTCAAACTTTATTCCGGTGGCGGCGAGCTTGTCAATGCAAGGGGTCTTGAACTTGTCAGACCCGTAGCAACCGATGTTTCCGATGCCTACATCGTCAGTGAGTATGAATATGATGTTTGGTTTGCGCGCCGACACATTACCTTCTGCCAGACCTTCATAGCATCTTGAGATGGCCAGGGCGGCTATGCCGAGCCCGGAGGCCCTTAGAAATTCGCGACGGTTCATGCTTCCTCCTGAAAAAGAACCACATTATTACGGAATACCGGACACAACGGAAGGACAGCGATTTTTATTGTGGAATGGCCTAGTGCGCCCCAAATAGAAGGGTCGGTGCTCTTATGGAATACGACGGTTCTTGTGCCGAGGAATGCCGCGAGATGCGCAGGCCCGGAGTCATTTCCCAAGAAGAGGGAGGATTTTCCGATAAGGTCGGCGAGTTCAATTGCGCTTTTCGGAGCCACGACATCGCAATTGTTGAAATATTTATTATAACCACGTTCTATTTCTACATGTCCGAGAATGAATTTAACGTTACTATGACCTGATTTTTTCAGGAGATTGGCGGCTTCAAGATAAAATTCCGGAGCCCAATTCTTCTTTAAGCTTCCACTTCCCGGATGAATCAGCGCGCGCTTGCTCTTTTTAAATTTGAAGACCGGAATGTAATATAGAGCCGCCTTTGTTTCAGACATTGAAAATAATCTGCGAATTTCGCGAAGATGGTATTCCGCAACATGGATTTTATCATTTTCATCCGGAAATGGATTTATCACGGCGATCGGCAGCGTTGTTTTGAAAAGAATGAAATTTGCGAAATTCGCATCTTTCATCCAGAATATTCCACCTTCGTGTCTTTCAAGGATGCTAGGCCATTCCTCTCCAGAGAAGAAAGAGGCGAGTTCTGAGGATTCAGCATTGATCCAGGAATCCAGAATACCGAGCTTGACGGCAAGCGACATGTAATCGGGCTTTCCTATTCCGTGGAAATGAAGCGACGGCAGTTTTTTCCTGAGAGATAAAATAGCCGGCCACGTCAGGATGAAATCACCGAGCGCGCCACGATGGCAGATATGGAAATATTTTTTGCTTTTCGCAACGTCAAATATGGTATTCAAGAGACTATGTCTGCGCGAAATGCTTTCGGCGTCGAGCGCTCCTTTTTTAATTCATTTACCGGAATATAACTTGGTTTCAGGTTTAATCCAGAAAATAAGCAAAGGTATGCAGACAGACATGGTGAGGTAAGATGTGAATCCTATGCAGATCAGAACAAGACCATCGGGCATGAACTTGAAGACGGCGGCATCAAGAGTCTGAAAAACGACGAAGTCGAAGAATTTTCAGGAAGGAAGATATAAGAGCCAATTGCAAAACTCAAAACCGATGCCGATGAAGGAGATTATGAAATTCAGGCGAGCCACAAAACCGGAGGCATACCCGAGGCGGTATGTCGAGGATTTTGCGGCGAAG
>JAGVIF010000559.1 GCA_020056205.1 Lentisphaeria bacterium
AGACGAAATATTTTCCATTTTCATCGAAGACCGCTTCGATGGGGACGGATAAAACGTCTTTTATCGTATTTGTTATTATTTCCACCTGGACATTGATTCCGCAGACTATGCTCGCGGGGGGATCGTCAAGCCCGATTTTCGACAAATATATTTTTGGCGAATTTCTGTCCCAGAATATTTGGTTTACCGGCAGCGGGGATATTTCGGAAATGCTTCCTTTTATTTTTACGTTCGGCTGTGAATCCGGCCTCATAACAACCTCATCTCCAATGTTAACCTTGGAACGAAATTGTTCCGGAAGATCGAATTCAACGACGAGCTTGCTCATGTCGGGAATGGTGATCAACACTTCTTTTCTTCTGGCATCCATCCCCACTTTTACCTCTTGCGCATTGCCCCTCCTGTTGTCGGGGTCTCCGTATGTTATGATCCCGTCCACCGGCGCGGCAATTTGCATCTGGCTCATATAAAGTTTGTGTTTCTCTATGTCGTATTGAATTTTTTTTATCTGCGCGTCGAGCTTGCTTTGTTGATTTTCTTTTTGGACGAGCTGGGATGCGGTCTTTACTGTTATCTTCGTCAGATTTAACTTTTCCTGCTCGACTTTGTTGGTGAGTTGGGAGAGCTTATTCGGGTTTGTGAATCGTTTGAATATTTTCTTCTCAAGGATGGCGTTGTTGTGGTTTATTTCCTCCGTCTGCATTTTTTTTCTGGACGCTTCGACGTTGTCGGCGGCATTTTTTCTGTCCTCCTCTTTCATGAAGACGGTGTCGTTAAATGTCTTCAAAGAATCCTCGTAATCTCTTTTGGCCTCTTCGTATAGTTTTCTCGCTCCTTCGACTTTGACATCCTGGGCGTCTGAATCCTTTGGCCCTTCGAGTTTTCTGTACTTGATAAAAGCTTCTTCCGAGTCCGTTACGGTGTCTTCAGCCGTTCTTATCTCTGCGGCGTTGGCGCTTTTCTGGATAGCTATTTCTTCTTTCGCTATTTCGTGTTCTTTGAACAAATTCTGATAATTCAGTTCCAATTCCTCTATTTTTTGTTGAAGCTCATCGGTGTCAAAGCGCGCGATAATATCCCCCTTTTTGACTTCGGAATTTTCGGAAATTATCCATGTGAGAGAGGTTTTGAAGTTTGCCTCCAATCCGAGTTTATGTTTTTCCCTGGAATTGACGTTGCCGGACAAGAATATCCCCGTTACAAGGTCATCCTTTCTGACCTGATAAAATTTGTCGGGAGACTTATCGTCCGAACTCCTATTTTTCTTGAACGAAAAAAAAACGACAAGCAGGATCGGGAGCGCCAAAAACAATAGCGCGGCGGATATTTTTTTAATTCTTGGAACTGGGTCCTTTTTCATTTTTTTCTTCCTTGTCGGCATTCGGAAAGAGCGCTTCAGAATCCCTGATAAATTCGCCTGCTTTTTTTAATTCTTCGGCGGTTTTGTCTAAATCATATCCCGTGAACCCGTCCGTCTTTTCAGATAAAACATTTATTTTAAGGAAGAAGACAAGTTGTTTTTTCACATCCGAATTATCCATTGCGGTAAACAGCTCTCCAAGCAGGGGAAGGTCGCTGAAAAATGGTGTTTTTCTTGCTGATTTGATTTTTTCATTTGAGTAAAGCCCTCCTATCAGGATTATGTCATTGTCGAAGGCGACAAGCTCCGTGTCTATATTTCTTACCGCAACCACCGGGTTGTTGACCGTTATGTTGTTCTGAGTAAATGGTTCGAATCTGATTATTGAACTGACCTCCGGATTTATTTTGAGTTTAACGGAGTCGTTGTTGATTAGCACCGGAGTAACACTCAATTTTACGCCGATTCGTTTGAACTGTGTGGTGGTTGTTACCGTGCCTCCATTGACCTGAGTTTGTATTATCGGCACATCTTCTCCGGTTATCATGCCGGCTGTGGCTCCAAGGTTGACTATCAGGTTCGGTGACGAGAGTATTTTTGCGTCTCTTGTCGTTTTGAGCCATCTTAGAAAGACGTTGATGTCCTTTACGGTGCGGCCGGCGAAACCCTTGGAATACGGGTATATGTCCATGATTGCGCCTTGGTCGGCGAGAGTATTTTGTCCGGGCGCGTCAAGGGAGTATCCCATCGTCTGATTAAGCCCGTCTCCGGGATCAGTCTTTTGGTATTCAACCTGCAGGTCTCTTTCCATTCCTTCGTCAACGTATATCTCGATTATTCTTGCCTCAACAAGAATTTGCGGCACATTGATATCTATGCTTTTTAAGGTGTCTTTTAATTCTTCTGTTTTTTGAGCAATATCATTTATCACAATCAGATTTTGGTCGGCGATTTCCTCGACGGTTCCCGATATGGACACTATTCCTTCGATGGCGTCTATTGCCGATTTCGACTTTATGTTCCTGCATCGGTATATGATGGTGTTCCTCTTGTCCTGTCCCTCTATGATTTTCAAGTAGGTCTCTGTGGTTTTTGCGGGAGCCGAAGGGGCTTTTTCTTTTGTGTCGGCCGATTTGGGGAGCATCATTTCTTTTATTTTCTCTATCACAGTTTCCTTGTTCTTTTCTCTTTCCGCATCGGATAAAGCGGGAGGATTTGAGGGTTCATCGGCGAACCCCCGCGAGAAAAACAGCAAAAACAATAATGCAACTGAGAATACTTGTTTCTTTAACATTTTTGGTTCCTTCTTACGCTATAATTCAGGAAGTCAGGATTTCCGATTGCCGATTTCAAAATTCTTCACCGCCCTTCGACAAGCTCAGGGCAGGCGAGGGATACAAGGGACATAAGGGACACAAGGGACGCAAGGGACATATTATTTTTCGATTTGGTGATTTAGAGATTTTATGATTTTAAAACCCACGCTAACCTGTCTGCGTGCGGGCACGCACAGGCAGAAGCTGTGAACTCCAACCCTATGATTTGGTGATATAGAGATTTAAAGATTTGAAGATTTTTAAATCTCCCAATCATCCAATCGTCGACGCTCTGACACTTTGACACTCTGACACTCTCAATCTTTCGCACTGTTGTTATGTATTTTTGTTTCGTTCGGGGTCGGTATCGCTATCGGCATCGCGTTATTGGCTTAGCGTTCGAGCCAGTTGCAAAAGTCATAAACCGCGCCGTTGCAGATGCCATCGGAGGGCTCGCAAGTATTTCTGGCAGGGGCAATACCCGCGGCGGTCTTGCC
>JAGVIF010000027.1 GCA_020056205.1 Lentisphaeria bacterium
GAGGATGATGACGAAAAGGATATGTTCACTTCCGCCGGGGCTTGGCTGGGAGACGATAGATTCAAATCGAGTATCCAGCTTGTTACGGGGAGACTGATGTCACGGAAAAGAGGCCGGAGAAAAACGCAATAATATAAATGCAACATGCTATAATACAAGATGTAGCTTATACTGGCGCCAATTCTGTTATACGGCTATATGAAATACATGCAAGTCCTTTTCTATTAAATATTTACGTTTTTTGGGATGAACTCTAATTAGCGATTATGAAAAAAACACTTATTCAAAAATTTAGAATACCCAGCTCCATATTCATTGGAGCTATGTTTTTCTTGCTAATGATGTTTTCCAATACCGCATGGAATGACAAAGATTCAATTTTCCCTGGCGTTTTTTTCTTTTTGGGAATTATTTTGGTTGGATTGGGATCATTTGGAAGGCTCTGGTCCGGCATATTTATCGCCGGAAGGAAGACAAAAAACTTGATAAGCGAAGGGCCTTATTCAATGACAAGGAATCCTCTTTATTTTTTCTCTTTTATTGGTTTTATTGGTGTTGGGCTTTGCACCGAGACCCTTTTAGCGCCTTTGTTGCTTGCTATTGCCTTCGCCTGCTATTACCCGTTGGTTATACGAAATGAGGAGGCAAAACTGCGAATGGTTCACGGTGAAAAATTTGAATCTTATGCAAAACTAACGCCGCGCTTTTTTCCAAAGATATCCAATTTCAAACAATCTGCGACCCACACCATATACACTAAAAACATTTTAACGAATTTTGCCGACACAATGCTTTTCCCTGTCTGTGTCGGGGCTCTTGAATTTATAGAACATCTTCATCGCGCCAATATATTTCCATACTACTTTAATATCTACTGATCATGAATCTCGAATCGTAATGTTTTTTTATTTTTAAACAAAAGTGAATATTTACCCTACATTTTGCGTTTGAGCAGCGCCGCGCAGGCGCGCGGTCAAGTCGAAGATCCCGATACCAACGGTCCTCGGGGAGAGATGCCGGTGCAATGTCGCGTCAATCGTAAAGTGTCAGGTGAAGACGGGTCGGATTTTGAGAATTGTTTTATCGGGAGCGAATGAAGGGTTATATGAATATAGTCCGAATGAGCTGCCAAAAAATAAACTCGAAAGATGCCTGCCCGCTGCAATTCTTTTTAGCAATTTTAACCCGTTTTCGCGCGAAAAACGGGTTAATTGTTTCATGATGTTGAAGTGTCTTTCTGATTCTTAAGTTTATCAAAGCTGAATATTATCAGAAAAATCACTGCTGATGCAAAGGCAGTAATTGAGCCGTAGTAAAAAGTTGCGTGAGGTCCGATTTTATCCCAGAGATAACCTCCTATGATGCTTGCAGGCAATACTGCAAGTCCGACAAACGTGTTGTATATACCGTAACCTGTTGCTTTTCGTCCTTCCGGTATTATTGTGCCGAGGTGTGCCTTATAAATGCCCTCTGTAGTTCCCATAAATATTCCGTAAAGCATGAACAAGCCCCAGATGTGCCATTTCTCGTAAGAGACAGCAAATCCCCAGTAAACAAACCCAAAAAGTATCAAACCAGAGAGGATGACTCTTTTTCTCCCTATCCTGTCTGACAGTATTCCTGCCGACAGAGAGACAAGCGAATATACGAGATTAAATAAAAGATAGAGTATTGGAATTTGAGTTTCTTCAACACCAATGTTCGTCGCCCTCAATATCAAAAACACATCGCTTGAATTGCCGAGTGCAAACAGGGTTGCAATTGCTACGAATACTTTAAACCGCCAGTCAAATCCACCCATCCCCACTTTAGCAAAGGGGGGTAGGGGATTTTCAGATGAAGATTTCTGAATAGAGGTTATCTTTTTATCCTTTGTATCTTTAATAAAAAAAACAATTATCACTACCGCAATTATTCCCGGTATCATGGATAGCCAAAAAACCAATCTGAAATTACCTGTAAAAAGCGAAAGAATAACAAATGCAATTGCAGGACCGATGACTGCTCCAAACGTATCCATTCCCCTGTGAAATCCAAATGAACGTCCAAGGTCACTGGGATGGGTTGATTCAGCTATTATGGCATCGCGCGGGGCGCCCCTTATGCCTTTGCCGAACCTGTCAATAAAACGGAATCCAAGCACATGACTCCATAGAGTTGCAATTGCTAATATCGGTCTGCTCAGGGTTGAAATTCCATAACCTGCAATCATAAAGATTTTTCTCTTTTTTATTTTGTCGGAGAACCATCCCGAGAAAACGTTTAATAAACTTGCGGTGCTTTCTGCAATTCCCTCTATGAGTCCAATCAGTGATTTATTAATTCCGAGAACCGAGCTTAGAAATATGGGAACAAGCGGATATATCATCTCAGAGCCCATATCCATGAAAAAACTCACAAGCCCTGTGAAAAAAACGTTTCGTTCTAAGCCTAAAAGTTTTTTATCAGGCATTTGGTCAGAACCTCAATGTTGCCTGTAGTTTTTTTGTATAGAGTTTTCCATCAACAGATTTTTATAAAATTCCACCAGTCGTTTATTCATTGGTAAAAACACACCTTTTAATGTGAAAATTACTATAGCGGAAATAAGACCGATTCCAAATGAGCCTGCTATATCAAAGGGGAAATGCACTCCCGCAAACACCCTTGCCATCCCACCAATCAATGCAAGGAGAGATAATATGATGCCGGTTATTCTGAATTCATCGAGGATAATAAACGCAAAGGCGATTGAAAACATGAAAGTTGCATGGTCAGAAGGAAACGATGTTTCCGGGCCATGCGATATAAGCAGTTTTCCTATATGCACCATAAAGGGACGGGGATGAAAATAAAAAAGGGTTATCAAAAAATTGACGAGTAAGGCTAAAAATGTACTCCAACCAACTGATAAAAGATTTATTTTGGAGATATCATCTTTTTTGCAAAACCAGCAGTATATCATTACAAGAATAAAAAGGAAAGGTAAGTATTCTGCAATCAGCTCGGCTGTTGTATCAAATATCGGATTATATCCTGCAAATTTATTGATGCCCTGAAATAAAGAATAATTAATTTCCTCTAACATTTATATCACCTCCACTTATGGTCTCTATGTAAATATTCACCAAACCCCGTCTTTTCGGTGAATATTTACCTTGCGGGTTAGATGCGGTAATAAATGAAATCCGGCAGGTATTTTTGCGCCCACGCGATCAGCCGCCAACGTTTGGTGATGTAGGCGGTTTTTTTCTTTTTACGAATTGCGGCATAGATTTGTTCCGCCGCTTTTGAAACCGGCGCGCTCCAAAAAACATGATCGCCCTGCGCCATGGCGGTGTCAACAAACCCGGGTTTGATGTCCGTAATCGCAATCGGCAGTTTTTCGTATTTCACCTTGTGGCGCAAACCATCCAAATATGTGGACAGATATGCCTTCGATGCCGGGTATGTCGGAATGAAGCGGCTGCCGCGCAAAGCCGCGATTGACGAAATCCCAACCAGATGCCCGTGCCCCTGTTTCAAAAAAACATGCATCGCCGCGTTGGCTATCGCTGTGCAGCCAAGGATATTGACCTCGATGATTTGCTTGTCAATAGTCCAGTCAAGTTCCTCGTTCCGTGTGCCGGTTCCGGAATTGACAATGACCAGATCAACGCCGCCCATTTTCTCAACAAGGCGGTTAAAAACAATGCGCGCTTCCTCAACACGGACAATATCCATTCTTTCCGCTATAAACGCGGTCGGATTGGACACCCGAAGCGACTCCAGCAATTCCGTCCGCCGCCCTGTGACGCCAACAACATACCCCTTCATAGCCAAGAGTTCCGCAAGTCCTCTGCCGATGCCGGAGGTCGCCCCTATTACAATTGCCCTACGCTCCATATCTATGCCTCCGGAGCCAATTGCAAAACTCAAAATCGACGCCGACCTGTCTGCGTGCCGCGCACAGGCCGATGAAGGAGATTATGAGTTCTGCAATTGGCTCTCTATTAAATGCTTAAAGATAACTACGCGGCACAGACATTTCAAGGGCGCAAGTTCAGCAAACCGCCTCGGGTATGCCTCCGGTTTTGTGGCTCGTCTGAATTTCATAATATCCTTCATCGGCATCGGTTTTGAGTTTTGCAATTGGCTCGAATATGTGA
>JAGVIF010000109.1 GCA_020056205.1 Lentisphaeria bacterium
CGCCTTCGATACCTCGGTATCGTCGGGCTCTCAGAATACGAATCAATTCTCAAAATCTTCGCAATCTATGCGCAATTTTAAGCCTTATAGAGTATAAATATGTATTTGGGTTATATTCAACGCATCCCTACGGCATGCGTCGCATTTTTTCGATATTTGAATACAGGCGTTAAAACGCCTGTCTATTACCAAGTCATCCCGACGGGATTTTGCATTTTATCCCGATAGCGATACCGACCCCGAAAAAGACAACAGTTTCAAAGGAGCCGGGACTCAAAGGGAACCGCTAATGAACGCGAATCAAGAAGCAAAAAAAGAAGTTATTGGCGTTTATTCGCGTTTATTCGCGGTTGATAACAGGAGGGAAGAAATAATGGCGAAGATCAAAGTCAGCGACTGACCCCGAGCGCTTGCGCCTCGGTGTTTTAAAATCATAAAATCTCTAAATCACCAAATCAAAAAATAATATGTCCCTTGTGTCTCTGCGGTGAATGATTTTGCAATTTACAATCGGCAATCCTGACTTCCTGAACCGCGAATTTAGCTTTTGCATACGCTTAAAACATAGAACATAGAAGTTCAAAACAAAGGCGCTAAAAAATAAACACACGGGGGTTATATGAAAAAATACGTGATTGCTCTGACGACGCTTCTGTCTTTTATTGTTTCAGTATTCGTCTTCACCGCAGATGATGCTGGCAAGCCGGTGCGCGACAAGGCACAAAAGCTCTACAACCAGGGGAACTACAAGGAAGCATATGATATCTATTCCAAGCTCGCCCTTGGGGAGGAGACCGTGCCGATTCAGGTCGGCGAAGACTTGGGCATGGCGGTCAACTGCCTGCAAAATCTCAACAGACTGAATGAATTCGATGAGCTGATGGAGAACAGCGTAGCAAAAAATTCAGATAACTGGATGCTCTTGAAAAAGTCCGCCGATATCTACATGTATATCAACCATTACGGATTCATGATTTCCGGCAAGTTTGAAAGAGGCGAACATCGCGGCGGCGGCAAATATATGAATTCGCAGATGCGGAATGTGACGGCGAACGCTGGCGCTGGCTCCTCAATGAGGCGATAAAATCAGAGCCGGCAAGCAAGAATTCCATCCTTCTCCAGTACGCCGATTTCCTCAGCGGACAGTTCGGCGTGGAGTCAATGGCTTATTTCAGGGGATTCTTCAATATGCGTGATGACGGTGATGGTGACGGCAACGTTGATGAGGATGCGGAACAGGACGAGTCCGGCCCGTATGCCGTCCACACACTTTCCGAGGACGAGACTATTGCGAAATTCGCAACCGGAATAAAGCGTTTCAAGCTTCCTGACGAGTATAACTTCATCAAGATATACAGGAAAATACTGAATGACAATGACGGGTACAGCTCATCCGCGATTGACAGACTTGTCGAGATTTTTAAAAACAGGCGCCAGTATCCCAAGACTGCGGATTACCTACGGGAAAGCATAAAAAAATATGGTGATCACGAGAACTACAAGAAGAACCAGCTCGACCAGATTATCGGAAACTGGGGACAATTTGTCGGTTCCAAGCCCCTTGCCGCCGGCAAACCCGCCGAACTCGAGTTGTCATTCAGGAATGGAAAAGAAGTTTCATTCGAGACTTTCAAAATAAAAGTCCCGGAACTTTTGAATGATGTCAGGGAATATCTAAAATCGAATCCGAAACAGCTCGACTGGCAGAATGTTGACATCAACGACATTGGACGGAGAATTGTCTGGGACAACCAGACCAAATACGTCGGGGAAAAGGTAGCGGCATGGGACATGAAGCTCCAGCCCCGTGAAAATCATTTCAACAAGACTGTACTCGTCGAGACACCGTTGAAGGAAGCCGGCGCGTATCTTGTAACTGCGAAATTCGCAGACGGCAACGTTAGCCGCATTGTCGTCTGGCTCAACGACACGGTCATAATGAGGAAGCAGGGCAACAACGGCTCGATTTATTTCATCTCTGATGCCCTGACCGGCGCCCCGAAATCGAAGATCAAACTCGACTTCTTCGGATACCGGCAGAAATTCATTGATAGGAAATTATTAGACAAAGTCATCGTGAGACAGTACAACACAGAAACGAAATCCTTCAAAGTCGAAACCAATGACGACGGGCTCGCGATAATCGGGCAGGAAATATTGAGCGAGGATTTCCAGTGGACAGCGATGACTTCCGATGACGGCGGGAAAAAGGCGTATCTCGGTTTCTCCGGAGTCTGGTATGGGCAGTACCACGACAACGAATACAATCAGACAAAGATCTATGTGATAACCGACAGGCCTGTCTATCGCCCGGAACAGGAAGTCAATTTCAAGTTGTGGGTCAGGAAGGCGAAATACGATCAGGATGACATTTCTGATTTCGCCAACCAAGCATTTGCCGTGATAATCCGCAATCCCAAGAACGAGGAGATATACAAGAAGGCGTTGACAGCCGACCAGTTCGGAGGGATCGAGGACAAGATAAAACTTCCAAAGAGCGCAACACTTGGCATATACAATATATGTATAGAGAATCTCGGCGGATACGGGCGTTTCCGTCTTGAGGAATACAAGAAACCCGAATATGAAGTCTCAATAGACGCGCCGAAGGAGCCTGTGAAACTCGGGGACAAGATCACCGCGACGATCAAGGCGAAATATTATTTCGGCGCGCCCGTAACGGACGCGAAAGTGAAATACAAGGTTCAGCGATATTCGCACAATGTCAACTGGTATCCTCCGATGTACTGGGATTGGTTCTACGGTCCCGGATACTGGTGGTTCGCATGCGACTATTACTGGTATCCCGGCTGGAAGAGTTGGGGATGCAAATCTCCGTATCCGTGGTGGTTCCCGGTCGGGAACGATCCGCCGGAGCTTGTCATGGAGAACGAAGTCAAGATCGGCGAGGATGGAACTGTAAAGGTTGAGATTGACAGTTCAGTGGCAAAAGCAATGCATGGCGATCAGGATCACCGCTACGAGATAACTGCCGAAGTCGTTGATCCGTCGCGCCGCACAATCTATGGAAAAGGCAGTGTGATCGCCGCGAGGAAACCGTTTACAGTATATGGCTGGGTTGACATGGGATTCTATCAGGTCGGCGATGCCGTGAATGCTAATTTCGCAGGCAGAACCGTTGACGGGAAGCCTGTCAAGGGCGCCGGTGCGCTCAAGCTCTTGAAGATAAAATATGATGCCGAGGGGAAGCCTTCGGAGACCGCCATCCAGACTTGGAAAGTCAGCACGAATGAGGAAGGGCTTGCAAGTCAGCAGATAAAAGCCGCCGAAAAGGGACAGTATAAATTATCCTACACATTGCAGGATGCGAAGGGCAACAGCATTGAAGGCGGATATATTTTCACTGTCCATGCGCAGGGAGAACCGGACAGCGATTTCAGGTTTAACAACATTGAAGTGGTCAATGACAAGACTGAATACAAGGACGGCGACACCGCTAAAATCCTCATCAAAACAAACTAGGCCGACAGCACTGTCCTGCTTTTCATCAGGCCAGCGAACGGAATTTATCTTACACCAAAGGTGATAAAACTGAAGGGCAAAACGGCATTCGAGGAAATAAAAATTACCAAGAAGGACATGCCGAATTTCTTTGTCGAGGCGATGACAGTTTCCGAAGGCAAAATATACACGGCCGTGAAGGAGCTCGTTGTTCCTCCTGAGAAGAGGGTGCTCAACGTTGACATCATCCCGTCCAAGGAAAAATACAAGCCCGGCGAAAATGCGAAAGCGAAAATCAAGATCACCGATTTCTTCGGAAAACCGCTCACAACAGGATCGGTGGTAGTAACAATTTATGACAAGTCCGTCGAATATATCAGTGGCGGCTCGAATGTGCCGGAGATAAAGGATTTCTTCTGGAAGTGGAGGCGCACGCACTATTCGCATTCTGAAAGCAATCTCGACAAATTCTTCTATAATCTCATGAAAGAGAATGAACTCGCGATGGGGCCGCTCGGGGTTTTCGGTAATCTCAGCGATGGGGAAAACGAATCAGGGGCGGCATATGGATTCGGCGGTGCGATTGAGAGAAAAGGCGAAGCTATGAAGTCAAGAAGCACGGGCGCGGCGAAATCTGTCATGTCAACGGCCTCCGCCGTCACCACAATGGAGATGAAAAGTGACAATCTTGGAGCGACGGCTGATGCTGATACTGACGCGGCGGCTCCAAGAGAACCCGAGACTGGCGGTGAACTTGGCGGCGGCGCTGAGATGGCGGGTGTTGCCGTGAGGAAGAACTTCGCGGACACCGCATTCTGGACGACGAAAGTTACGCCGAACGAGAAAGGCGAAGCCGAAATCGAACTTGCGATGCCGGAAAATCTCACGACCTAGAAAGTCAAGGCGTGGAGCATGACACATGGCACGAAGGTCGGTCAGGGCGAGACGGAAGTCATTACATCAAAGGATTTCATTGTCCGGCTTCAGGCGCCTCGATTCTTTGTCGAAAAGGACGAAGTTACTCTTTCCGCGATAGTCCACAATTACTATAAGGATGCGAAATTCGCAAAAATCGCTCTCGATATCGAAGGTGGAAACCTGTCGGTCATGGACCAGAAAGCCAGAGGCATCAGAGATGTGAAGATCGAACCCAGCGGCGAAGTCCGCGTTGACTGGAGAGTGTCCGTCCTCAAGGAGGGCGAGGTTACTATCAGGATGAAGGCTGTCACGGAAGGCGACAGCGACGCGATGGAGATGAAGTTCCCTGTATATGTCCACGGGATGATGAAGATGGTTCCGTTCAGCGGATTTATTCCCGCGAAGGAAGTTTCCGGCTCGAAGGTCTTTGAAATAAATGTCCCCGGAGAAAGGCGTGTGGACGAAAGCCGTCTCGATGTCAGGTATTCCCCAACGCTTGCCGGAGCGATGGTTGACGCGCTTCCGTATCTTGCAGACTATCCGTATGGGTGTACGGAACAGACATTGAACAGGTTCATGCCGACAGTTATCACGCAGAAGATACTTATCGAAATGGGGCTGAACCTGAAAGACATCAGCGAAAAACGCTCGAACCTGAACGCGCAGGAGATAGGCGGCGACAAGGAGCGCGCGAAGCAGTGGAAGCGCTACGACCGCGAGCCTGTCTTCGATGAACTGCTTCTGAACGACATGGTCAACGACGGACTCAAGGCGCTTGCGTTCATGCAACTCTCGGATGGAGGCTGGGGCTGGTTCTCCGGCTGGGGCGAACACTCAAGCGCGCACACGACTGCGACAGTCCTACACGGCCTCCAGATCGCAATAAAAAACGATGTGAAGGTAGATGACCAGATGCTGAAACGAGGCATAGACTGGTTGAAGAAATACTAGGACGAACAGGTTGCCAAAACATGCAGGCACGAGTACCCGGAAGGCGAGTCTTGCAAGAAGGATCATCCTAAGCATTACGGGCTCTATGCCGACGACATTGACGCGCTTGTCTATATGATCCTCACGGATGCCGGAATCAAGAATGACGATATGAAATTCCTGCTTTACCGCGACAGGACAAAGATCAGCGTCTATGCGAAAGCGATGTTCGGAATCGCCCTGCAGAGGCAGAATGACGCGGATAAACTCCGGATGATAATGAGGAACATCGAACAGTTCCTCGTGCAGGACGATGAGAACCAGACGGCATATCTGAACCTTGGCAACAATGGATATTGGTGGCGCTGGTACGGAAGCGAGTTCGAGGCGCACGCATACTATCTTAAACTTCTCGCCGCGACCGATCCCAAGAGCGAGAAGGCTTCGCGTCTCGTCAAATATCTCCTCAACAACCGCAAGCATTCGACCTACTGGAACTCGACGCGCGACACCGCGCTCTGCATCGAGGCGATGGCCGACTACATCCGCGCAAGCGGCGAAGACAAGCCGGAAATGGTTGTCGAGGCGCTTATAGACGGAGAACCGGCGAAGGTCGAGAAGATCAACAAAGACAATATCTTTTCCTTTGAGCCAGTTGCAAAAGTCATAAACCGCGCCGTTGCAGATGCCATCGGAGGGCTCGCAAGTATTTCTGGCAGGGGCAATACCCGCGGCGGTCTTGCC
>JAGVIF010000024.1 GCA_020056205.1 Lentisphaeria bacterium
AAAATAAGGAGAGGAGCGGCAGTAAATATTGCTTAACTCATTGAGGGAAAAGATGTTACGGATCATAAGATCGGTCTTGTTTCCCTGAGCAGGTCTACTACCCGACAGCATAATGACAGAAGACCCGTGTTCTTCTAATTTATTAAGGATAACTGTTTGCAGGTTTGTTTCCGCTAATACAAACGCGGAAGGCAACTTCCTCTCGTCTCGCCGTCGCTCTTCGTTATTCCATTATCTTCCGTCCAATTCCGGCCCGTTGCTGACATTGCGTTTTGACGCGGGTGAGAGTCTATGAAAAGGCTGAATGTGCTTGTCGCTTACAGCAGTAAAGAAGGACTCAGAAAGGAATTTGACGAACTTCATTGCGTAAGGGAAGATGATGGAGAACCTCCACCCGATTTTTTCGCGGAGGGTGACAGTTCTGAAACAATAGACGCCGTGATGGAAGCGTTGCGTTCCGCCGGTCATGATGTGAAAGGGGCGGAAGGGAACAGCTACTTTTTAGAATCTCTTGAAAAAACAAGACCCGACATAGTATTTAATATTGCCGAAGGTTTGACCGGCGATTTACGCGAGGCGTATGTTCCAATGCTTTGCGAACGGCGCGGAATTCCTTTCACAGGCTCCTCCCCTCTGACTCTCGGAATATGCCTCAACAAAGCGAGGACAAAAGAAATTCTTTCATACTACGGAATTTCGGTTTCCCCATTTAAAACATTTCATGATAACTCCGAAATTGATCTGTCCGGGCTCCGCTATCCGCTTATGATTAAGCCGGTTTCGGAGGGAAGCAGCAAGGGAGTGTTCGAGGATTCCTTCGTTGAGAGCGAAGATGAAGCGGTCGAAAGAATAAAGAGCAAAATTGAGAAATATCGTCAGCCGGTCATAGCCGAAGAATTTTTACCGGGCGATGAATTTACGGCGGCCGTATTGGGAAATGGAAAAAATACGGAGGTTCTTCCGATAGTATCCATAGACTTTGACAAACTTCCGTCATGTTCGAAAAGAATATATTCCTACGAGGCAAAATGGATATGGGACAAACCTGAACGTCCTATTGAGATTTTCAAATGTCCCGCGAAAATCTCCGAAAATCTCCGAAAAAGTATAGAGGATATTGCAAGAAAAGCCTTCGCCGTTCTTGATATCAGGGATTGGTGCAGGGTAGATATCCGTCTTGATTCCGCAGGAACTCCTAATGTCATAGAGATCAATCCTTTACCGGGCATATTGCCGAAGCCCGAAGATAATTCCTGTTTTCCGAAAGCCGCAAGGGCGGCCGGCTATTCGTATGCCGAAATGATAAACATGGCGCTTCAAAACTCCTGCGCGAGGCACGGGATAAGATGAAAATACTTTTAGCGTATAATCTTCCGTTTGCCCTGAAAAAACGCTCTGATGAGGTATCCGAAGAGGCTGTCCTTGAAGAAGTATCGACAGTGAAAAAATATATGTTGTCAAAGGGGCGGCATATAGAGGTCTTCGGCATTGATTCCGTAAAGAATGCCATCCGAAAAATCGAGACATTCCGTCCCGACCTGATATTCAATTTGTGCGAAGGATTTCGCGGAGATCCTAAAAAAGAAATGAATGTCGCGGCGTTGTGGGAATTGCTCGATATTCCTTACACAGGCTGCGAAGCAAGAACTCTCGCGCTTTCTCAAAATAAGGTAATGGCGAAAAAAATAATGTTTTCATCGGGAATTCCGACCCCGGAGTATGAAACGGTAAAAAGCTGTCCGACGCGGACTTCTCTGCCTTTTCCGATTATAGTGAAGCCGGCGTTTGAAGACGGAAGCATCGGCATAGACTCTTCTTCCGTCGTGAATGATTTGTCTGCTCTTAAAAAAGCAGTGCGCAGGGTTTTAAAAAAATACGGAAATTTCGCATTATTGGAAAAATATATAGAAGGAAGAGAATTCCATGTCTCTATTATAGGAACGGAAAAACCATTGGCATTATCGGTTTCCGAGACGGATTTCTCTCATTTTCCCGGGAATCTTTCCAAAATAATCACATACTCGGCAAAATGGGATAAAGAAAGCGAAGAATTTATAAAGACGCCGTCAATATGCCCGGCAAAGATTTCAAAATCGTTTGAAAGAAAATTAAAAGAAATAGCGTTAAAGGTCTTTGGAGTTTTCGGAGGCAAAGATTATGCCCGCATTGATTTTAGGGCTGACAAAAGCGGAAGGTTGTTTGTTCTTGAGTTCAATCCCAATCCGGATATATCCGAGGGCGCAGGATACTCCAACGTCCTTGCGGCATCAGGTATAAGTTATGCCAAATTTGTATCCGCAATAATCAAATCCAACGGCAGGAGAAAAAAATGAATTTGAAAATACGGACGATGGAAAAAGCCGACAGAAAAAAGCTGATTGAAATATTGCGGAAGACCTGTGTTTTCAGAAAAAATGAAATAGCCGTGGCTATTGAACTGATAGACATTTATATAAAAAACCCAAAGCAGAAAGATTACATCTTTTTTGTGGCGGAAAGTAACGGAGTCGTGGCCGGTTATATTTGTTACGGCCAAGATAACTGCACTCAAGGCGCTTACAATATTTACTGGATCGCGGTGTCTCCTGATTTTCAGGGAATGGGCATAGGCGGGAAACTGCTCGAATTTGCCGAGAGAAAAATAATGTCGCGCAAGGGTGAAATCATTGTCGTTGAGACATCTTCCACAAAAAAATATGAGCCTACAAGAAAATTTTATCTGGCTAAGAAATATCGCGCGGAGGCAATACTTAAAGATTTTTACAAGAATGGCGACGACAAGGTTATTTTCATAAAAAGACTCTCAAAAAATAATAAGAAATTCATGGAGAACTCCAATGGAAAGATGGAAAAAAATGTTGCTTGACAGCATAAGCGACACCAACGAAATAGCGAAAAAATTTTCACTTCCGCCGGAAAAAATTTCGGCTGTGGCGGAAAAGTTCAACAT
>JAGVIF010000449.1 GCA_020056205.1 Lentisphaeria bacterium
AGATCGGTCCAACCGTCCCGATCAAGACCGAAAAAGGCTGGCTGGAAATTATACACGGGGTCAGCAGTTCTTGCTCCATTGTGAGCTATTCGCTCGGAGCTATTTTGCTCGATCTGGAAAATCCGGAAAAGATTGTCGGACGGATGGAGAGCTATCTGTTGACGGCCGAAGAGGACTACGAGTTTCGCGGCCGTTGTCCGGGATGCGTTTTCGCTACCGGCGCGATCGCCGATATGAAAACGCGGCGGCTGCGGGTATACTACGGCGCGGCCGACACCTGTATCGGACTGGCCGAAGGCAACCTCGATGAGATCATCGCCGCCTGCATCGGAGGGTAAATATTCACCGAAGGACGGGATTCGGTGAATATTTACGCGGATGGGAAAAAACGAGTTTCTTCAGATTTCTTTAATTATTTTTCTTGATTTCTCAATCCTGCCGGATTATCTTTATAGACAATGAAAATCAGAATTCCCATGAGTTTGCAAATCAATCTACATGGAGGGACTTTTGCCTACAGTTTTAAGAGTTGGACCATATAGGTTCTTTTTCTATGCGGGAGATGGGAATGAGCCTCCTCACGTTCATATTGAAAGAGAAGACAAGGTTGCCAAATTCTGGCTCATGCCTGTCAGACTCCAGAAAAGCGGAGGTTTTGAAAGTTCGGAACTTGTTAAATTGCAACGAATAACGGAAGAACATAAACAAAAATTATTGAGGGCATGGAATGACTACTTTAATCGTTGAGCTTAGTGTTCCAGAGATGGAGAAAGCGACCGTTTCAGAAGACTCGCTTTCTGTGTCTCTTGCCGATGGGAGAAGGATATCTGTTCCCCTTGCTTGGTATCCAAGGCTTTTTCACGCTTCTAAGCGCGAAAGACAGCGCTTCAGGATTATCGGAAAAGGCGAAGGCATACATTGGTCCGATATTGATGAAGATATAAGTGTTGAAAATATATTGTCCGGTAAAATATCAGCAGAAAGTCCGCAATCTTTTGAACGCTGGCTGAAATCAAGAAAAACAGCTTGACTTTCAGCATAAACTCTTGTGCCTTTCCCGCATTTAATTTTCCTATTTACGGTAACGGTCGGTCTAATAAACAAGAATTATAATATTGAATAAAAACATCATCCTGATATTTACGGATCAGCAGAGAGCCGACACCATTGAAGCGCTTGGAAATTCCATTATTAAAACACCGGCGTTAAACCGCCTCGTGGAAAGGGGAGTATCCTTCACCAGGGCATACTCTCCGTGTCCGGTCTGCGTTCCCGCGAGATTCGCAATGAAATCCGGCCTGATGCCGCACCAAAGCGGCTGTTTCAACAACGGCCCGATGCCGGAGCAACACTATGAAAGCTTCATGGAAATCCTCGCGGAAAGCGGATACCGGACTCATGCCGTCGGCAAGTTGCATTATACATTCAAAAACAAAAACAATCTGGAATACGGATGGGGCTTCCAGTCAAGGGACACAAGCGAGGAAGGCGGGTCAAATGATGATTTTAGAAAACACCTTGACAATGCCGGCTTCGAATATGTCTGCGACCCGCACGGTGTACGAAGCGAAATGTATTATATTCCGCAGCCTTCACAATTGCCGGCGCGCCTCCACGAGTCAAGCTGGGCGGCCGACAGAAGCATCAACTTTCTCAAAGACAGAGACAAGACCAAGCCGTTTTTCCTTATGACAAGTTTCATCAAGCCTCATCCGCCGTTTGAGAATCCCACCCCATGGAACAAGCTTTACAGGTGCCCGGAAATGCCTGAACCCAGAATGATGAGAGGCGCTACGGAGCTGATGACCTTCTGGAACAGACTACAGAACAGATATAAATATCGCGATCAGGGAATTGACAGAAATCTTATAAGAACAATTATAGCCGCCTACTACGGAGCAATTTCCTTTGTGGACTGGAACTTGAGCCGGCTCTTTCAATATATGGATGAAGAAAAACTTTTTGACAATACAATGGTCATATTCACGGCGGATCACGGTGAATTTCTCGGCGACTACAATTGTTTTGGGAAAAGAGCTTTTCTCGATTCGGCCGCGCGAATACCCATGCTCGTTTGCGAACCCGGCGCGCGCACGGGGGCAAAATTCTGCGCCGAGCCCGTTTCGCTGATTGACATTATGCCGACAATACTCGGATTCGCCGAAATCGCCCTTCCCGCCGGACGCTCCGGAGCAAATCTTCTTGACGTTTCCGCGAATACTTGTTCAAGAAAAATGATTTTCGGGGAATTCTCGTCGGGAGAATACGGCCAATACATGGTCTGCGACGGCAGATACAAATACATTTATTCCGCTCCGGACCAAAAGGAATGGCTTTTTGACCGCGACACCGATCCTCTTGAAACCGAAAATCACGCGGACAATCCTCTTTACGAGCGTAAAACTCAGGGAATGAAAGAGGAAATAATAAGCTATTTCAAAAAATGCGGATACAGCGAGCCGGTTGAAAAAGATTCATGGAAAATCTTCCCAAAACCCGATTTATTCCACGGAGACCCCGATGAATATCTACTCTTCCAAGACCCCGAAAAAAGTATTCCGGCGATCAGGGATTATGCGCGAGACACAAGCGCGGTGATTCGTCGCGGCTCCTCAATGCCGGTGCCTCTATGAGTGAATATTTACCACTGATATCCTCATGTTCCTTCGTCCACAGGCATCTTTTGATTACCCCCCAACAATTCAATCATCCAGTCATCCATTCTTTATCACTGAGTAAATGTTTAAAAAAATTGTTTTTTTAATTTTGAATGTTAGTTTTTGTGCAAACGATTACGCATAATTATGAAACAGATTGAATTCAAACAGGCTATGCGCCCTGTTCTTGATCCAGACGTTGTCCCTGCTGTTCTGTGGAACAGGAAATATTCAGAAGTTGCGGCAAGCACCGTGAAAGCGGTTCAAATAGGGATAGTTCTTGAAAGGACGAACGGCAACAGGTCCGCTTTTCTCGCAAAGATTATGCCGGAAGGCGCGGGATATGATGAAATTACGATGAAATACATTGAGCGGATCGTTAAATTTCTGCTGTGGATGAAAGGCGGGAATAAAATAACGATAGCCGGGAGCCGGACTCTTGCGGAAAAACTCGGCGAAACATATTCCATGTCGGGAAAAAGAGCCTTTGATTGCAGGATAATAGGCGAAAAGATATATGGCGAAGCGATCAAAATCGGACACTGCGATTTCAAGGACATGCCGAAGGAAAAGGAGTTGCAAACGGCGATCGGCGGAAATCTTGACGGATACAGAATTGGATTTGATCTTGGCGGTTCCGACCGCAAATGCTCCGCCCTTGTTGACGGCAAGGTGATATTTTCGGAGGAGATAAAATGGGATCCGTATTTTCAAAAAAATCCTTCTTATCATAAGGACGGAATAAATGACTCGTTGAGGAGAGCGGCGTCAAAATTGCCGCGCGTTGACGCGATCGGCGGAAGCGCTGCGGGCGTCTACGTTGACAATACCGTCAGGGCGGCCTCGCTTTTTCGCGGCGTGTCGGAGGAAGACTTTAAAAAGCATGTGGTGAACATGTTTCTTGAGATAAAAGAAGAATGGGGCAATGTTCCGTTTATGGTGGTGAATGACGGCGAGGTTACCGCTCTTGCCGGAGCGATGGAAATAAAAGACAACGCTATTCTCGGCGTGTCAATGGGCACAAGCATGGCCGCAGGGTATGTTACGCCCGAAGGAAATATTACAGACTGGCTTAACGAGCTTGCCTTTGCTCCGATTGACTACAGGGATGATGCTCCCGCCGACGAATGGTCCGGCGATATTGGCTGCGGCGTTCAGTATTTTTCCCAGCAAGCAGTTGCAAGGCTTGCGAAACTCGCAAAAATCGAATTGCCGGAAAAAATGCCTCCTGCGGAAAAACTCGTCGAAGTTCAAAATTTTATGGGTAAAGGCGACGATAGAGCGCGGAAAATTTACGAAACCATAGGCGTATATTTCGGATACGCCGTCGCGCATTACGCCGATTTTTACGATTTCAGGAATCTTCTGATACTTGGCAGGGTTACAAGCGGAGAAGGCGGGGATATGATATTGTCGGGCGCGAGACGCGTTCTTGACATTGAATTTCCGGAACTTTCTGAAAAGATCAAATTCAGAATTCCGGATGAGAAAAATAAAAGACACGGGCAGGCCATAGCGGCGGCCAGTCTTCCTAAAATATAAAAAAAGGATAAAACGTGAGAGAAATAAGAATAGGCCTGATTGGAGCATGGGGGCGCGGACAACTCGCTTTTTCGGCGCACCGTCCGTCTGAAAATATCAGAATCGTTGCGGGAGCCGACCCCTCGGAAAAATCAATTGAAAAATTCCGCGCGAAATTCGCAAACGAGCCGATTGCCGTTTACAACGACTATCGCGCGATGCTTGAGAAAGAAAAACTTGACGCCGTCTTTGTATGCTCCCCTGATTACTGCCACGAAGAACATGCCCTTGCCGCCCTCAGAAAAAAAATGGCGGTCTATCTTGAAAAACCGATGGCGATAACTGTTGAAGGGTGCGACAGAATACTGGAGACGGCGTGTCAAAACAAGACAAAACTTTTTCTCGGGCATAATATGCGTTACATGTCGTTTGTGCATAAGATGAAAGAAATAATAGATTCGGGGGAAATAGGAGAGGTGAAGTGTATTTGGTGCAGGCATTTTATTTCATACGGAGGAGATGCTTATTTCAGGGATTGGCATTCCGAGAGGCGCTACTCAAACGGCCTTCTCCTTCAGAAAGGGGCGCACGACATAGACGTAATTCATTGGCTTGCCGGCGCTTATTCCAAAAAAGTTACAGGCATGGGTTCTCTTTCGGTTTACGACAAGTGCGAAAAGAGGGGCAAGGATGAGCCTGAAAACTCCTCATTCAACGAAAGCCATTGGCCGCCGCTCGAACAAAAAGGGTTCAGTCCGGTGATTGATGTTGAAGATACAAATATGATTCTGATGGAGCTTTCAAACGGAGTCCAGGCTTCCTATATGCAGTGCCACTATACCCCGGATTCATGCCGTAACTATACGATAATAGGGACTAAGGGGAGAATAGAAAACTATGGAGACTACGGGTCTGAAATGACTATTGAAGTGTGGAACACGAGAAAAGACGGTTTGCGTTTGCATGGGGACAGAAGCATTCAAATGGAACCGGAAGGCGGTGGGCACGGCGGCGCCGACGAGAAAATTGTCAGAGGATTCGTAGATTTCCTGAGGGAAGACAAAAAGCCGTTCACTTCTCCGGTGGCGTCAAGATACAGCGTCGCCGCCGGCTGCGCCGGGACGGAATCAATCCGAAACGGCGGAATTCCGGTCGAAGTGAAAACATTGCCCGCCGAACTTGAAAAATATTTTATATGAAATTCAAAAACAGCGCGGCCGATATTTTTGTTCCTGACGGCAACGACTTTTCAAAAGCTCTTGAGAGGACAACGCATCTGAGCATTGCCGCTCATCAGGATGACACGGAGGTGTTTGCGTATCACGGCATAGCGGAATGTTTCGGCAGGAAAGACCGCTGGTTCACGTCGGTTGTAGTAACGAACGGTTCCGGGAGCGCAAGGACCGGAATTTACAAAGACTACACTGACGAGGAAATGATGCTGGTGCGCAGGCAGGAACAAAGGAAGGCGGCGTATGTCGGAGAATACTCCGCTCAAATACAGTTGGACTATCCGAGTTCAGCGATAAAAAATCCTAATGACAAGGACGTGATCGCGGATATTGTTTTGCTCCTGTCGTCTGCCAGCCCCTCGACCGTTTATCTGCACAATCCTGCGGATAAACATGAGACGCATGTCGCCGTTTTTCTTCGTTCTATCGAAGCGATCAGGGCTCTTCCAAAAGAGAAGAGGCCGAAACGAGCGTTTGGCTGCGAAGTATGGAGAGACCTTGACTGGCTTATGGATTCCGACAAATCAGTTCTTCCTGTTTCAAGATATGAAAACATAGCCGCATCCCTTATCGGAATATTTGATTCTCAAATAAGCGGGGGAAAAAGATACGACCTGGCGACGGCCGGGAGACGCCTCGCCAATGCCACATATTACGCATCGCACAAAGTGGACGAGGAAAAAGCCCTTGCGTATGCGATTGACCTCAGCCCTCTGCTTCTTGATGATTCTCTATCGGTGGAAAACTTCATCGGCGCGTACATAGACAGATTTAAAGATGATGTCATATCCAAAATAAAAAAAATAAGATAGACATTGGGGGAAAAAGAAGTTATGACTTCGACTTTAGTTGTTTTGGCCGCCGGCATCGGCAGTCGTTATGGCGGGCTTAAACAGATGGATCCGGTCGGGCCGAACGGCGAAATAATTATTGACTATTCAATCTATGACGCCATAAAAGCCGGTTTTGAAAAAGTTGTCTTTGTGATAAGAAAGGAAATTGAAAAAGACTTTAAAAAAATAGTCAGTTCAAAATATAAAAATAAAATTCAGGTTGAACACGCCCTTCAAGAGCTTGACAAGACGCCAAAATGGTTTAAAGCGCCGGCAAACCGCCAAAAACCATGGGGAACCGGACACGCCATACTCACGGCATCAGAGCTGATTGATTCCCCCTTTGCGGTGATAAACGCCGACGACTTCTACGGAAGGTCAGGTTATCTCCTCCTGAAAAAAGAATTTGACGGACTAAAAAGCGCTTCAGATAATAAATTTTTTATGGTTGGATTTGAAATAGCCAAGACTCTTTCCGAGCATGGCGCTGTTTCAAGGGGGGTGTGTAAAATTGATGCGGACGGATATCTTTCCAATGTCGTTGAGAGGACAAAAATAGGGAAAGCCGCTTCCGGTATATTTTACGTTGACGGCGGGAAGGAAGTTAATCTAAGCGAAAAAGAAATCGTATCCATGAACATGTGGGGATTTACTCCATATATTTTCGGACATCTCAGGACTATGTTTGGGGATTTTCTAAAACAGAGCGGAGATCAGGAAAAATCCGAGTTTTTCATTCCAAACGCGGTGGATTCCATGATTAAGAGCGGAAAGGTCTCGGCAAAAGTTTTAAGAAGCCGTGATTCATGGTTTGGAATAACTTACAAAGAGGACAAAGAGATGGTCAAGGTGAAAATAGCCGGCCTAATTTCAAAAGGCGTATATCCTTCAAAACTATTTTAAGGCTCTTTTTCAAATTGAGCGGGTTGCTCGATTCGAAAGATCATGAATATCCAATGACGAAGGAAAGAAAAAAGGATTTGAATATCCAATATCCAACACGGAATATCCAATGACGAAGTTCGGCCTGCGGTGAGCTTGCCCGCAGTGAGCTTGTCGAACTTGTCGAATCCGGAGTTCGTGAGTGCGGAAATGCGAAAGATTGAGAGCGTCAATGTGTCAGAGCGCCAATGATTGGGTGACTGAGAGATTGGGTGATTGAATGATTGCGCGGTTAAAAAATCCGCAAATCACTAAATCTTAAAATCACCAAATACTAAGAGCGCGGAAGTTCGGAAGTGAAAAAAGTAGAAAGTAGAATTTAGAAAACTTAAAAC
>JAGVIF010000401.1 GCA_020056205.1 Lentisphaeria bacterium
AAGACCGCCGCGGGTATTGCCCCTGCCAGAAATACTTGCGAGCCCTCCGATGGCATCTGCAACGGCGCGGTTTATGACTTTTGCAACTGGCTCATTAGTAAAAAACCAAAATTAATGTGTCAAACGGAAATCAGGACTTGACATATTCACAACATCAGAGTATCCTTATCCCACCATAAAAATAAAATTCCCCGTAAATTAAACCAAATAAAGTGAGGTTAAAACCATGAAACTATTGTCTGCAATTCAAGGCGCTTCGTTTGTCATCGTGCCGGAATTCTCTCCGCACAACGTCGAAGATGTGAAAAAGGTGCTGCGCATTGGCAAGACATTGCCGGACTTCAACCAAAAGTATAAAGAGGCGGGACTTGTTTTCCCGGCTGTGACTCTCACCCAGAATCCCGGCGGATCCCTTACCGTCGATCATCAGGCCACCATCGCTGAACTGCGCCAGGGCGGCTGGCCGGAGGAAATCGAAATTATCCCTCACATCACCGGCAAGGATATGAACGTGATCGGGGTCACGTCGCTGTTGCGCTTCCTGGCCGAACGCGGGATTGAAACAATACTGGCGCTTACCGGCGACAAACCGCCGACCCGCAAAGCGAGAAAAGTCTTTGAACTCGATTCTCTCGGCATACTGCAACTAATCCGGCAACTGAATGCCGAGCGGCTCAAGGCCACGGCGAGTCTCGATGCCTTTACCGCCATGCCGCTACTGACTGCCGGCGCGGCAGTTTCCCCGTTCAAATATACGCCCGGTTCTATGGCCATGCAATACATTAAGGCGGCTAAAAAAGTGCGTGAGGGCGCGGCGTTTCTGGTCTGCCAGGCCGGCTGGGATGCCAGCCGCTCCGAACTCCTGATTAAAGAACTCAAAGGCGAAGGCGTGCCCATTATGGGCAATGCGCTGGTGGTCAACGCGGCCGCCGCGCGCGCCATGCGCACTTTGCCTGGGTGTGTGGTAGTCAGCGAGTTTATTGACCGTCTGACAAAGGAAACCGAAGCGGATCAGCATATGCGCGCCGCCCAGCAGATCGCCATGTTCCGTCAGCTCGGCTACGCTGGGGTCGACCTAGGCAAGCCCGGCGACTTCGCTTCGTCCGAGGAAATTGCCGGCATCGTGGAAAAGTCCCTGACAATTAGCGACTGGCGGGCGTTTCGTGACAACCTGCAGTTCGCACCGCCGGAAAATCCTACCCCCCCCCTCAAGGACAAGTCGCCCGTGTCTTGGACTATACATAGTCTCGCCTTGGAGAAAGACGGAGTTCTGCACGGAATCACCAAGACTTTGCTCAGTCCATTCGACCGCTCCGCCGCGCGGGAAGGCCTGCTGTACCGGTTGTTCAATGGTATGGAGGAGTGCGGCAAAAGCGCGGTCTACGAGTGCGTGCACTGCGGCGACTGTTATCTTCCCGAGAACGAGTACGTCTGTACCATGGGATCATGCGATAAGGGTCTGCCCAACGTGCCATGCGGCGACGCCGACCCGCGCGGCTACTGTGGCAATGACGACAAGGAGGTCTGTGACGGCAAACACGTCTGCGTGGGAGAGATCATATATCGGCGGCTGGTGAAGCGAAACGCGGTCGAGGCCTTCAAAAAACGTAGCTTCCCGCCTCGCCTTCCAGCCTTGCAGAACACCTCTTCCTTGCTCAATTGTTTTTTCGGACGCGATCATGTGACACGCCAGAATCCCTTGCAGGGCAGCGGCTTGATTCAGATTGCCGAAATGATTCACGCCACCATTCCGTACGCGGGCGCCGCTATGCGTTATATGCAAAAGCTGGGACCGGACGGTTTTGTCCGCTCCAATCGAGGGCTACTGGCCATAACAGAGTTGATCCGCGTCCAGGCCGAGGAGGGCGGCGACTTTATCGACCTCAATATAGATGCGCTTGGCGCAGTCAACGCTCCGGACCTGATGCGCGCGTTTGTCCGCCTGGTGCATCGCCATAGCGGCGGCACCCCGCCGTGCATTGACAGCTCCGACATCAACGTGCTCTTGGCCGGCCTAGACGAGTGGGTGAAGCTTGATGGCGGCAAACGGCCGCCGCTGATCAATTCCCTGCTTTTCAGTGAGGTGGAACGCTATCGTCCATTGCTTGAGTACCGACGCAAGAGCCGGTTCAATTTGGTTTGCCTGCTGGTTGGTTCCTGTGGGCCACTGACATCCGTTGATGCAATGATGGATGCCGCGCGCTCGTTGTTCCGAACCTGCCGGGAACACGGGTTTGCGCCCGGCGATCTTTTTTTCGATACCGTCACCCTCAACATTGGCACGGACGGCTTTGTTGATGCCATGGGCGAAATGAAATCGTCACACACACACAACTCCTTCCACACCATCAAACGTATCTGTGCCGATGAAGAAATGAAAGGTGTCCACACGGTGCTTGGTATCTCGAACTGGGTCTTTGGTGCCCGCAAGCGCCGGATCGGCCACCTGCGCGCCTTTATCGCCGTGGCGCAAGAATATGGACTCGACGCAGTGATTTCGGATGTTTCGAAGGAATTCGGCTTAAAGGAAGCGCCATCCGAACTGGTGGATTTCGTCCGCATGTTTGTCTCCCTGGACGGTAGCGACGAATCCGCCACGACATACTCGGAAATGACACAGCGGGCACGCGAGTCGAAATGGGTGTGAGGCAGGCAGGGGCGTGGCCGTCACGGAGTTAACCTACATTTTGCGTTTGAGCAGCGCTGTGTATCCGCTTGGTAAATATTCACCGAAAGAACAGAGGATTTGGTGAACGAAGAATCGGTGCCAGTATAAATTAATCATTGCGATTAAAAAGGTTGCAGTTATATTATTGCATTTGAAATTTTGAGGCTTGAGGGATGTGAGATATGGGGAGGGTTCCTCGTTGGCGAATGGAGAAAGGCGTGAAAGGCGTGTATTATGTATTCAATCGCGGGATCAACAGCGCATGGATACTTTCGAGCGCTAAAGAGCGGGACTTTTTCTGCGGTCTGCTTTTCGAGCAAAGAAGGTATTTTAAGAAAGTATTATTGTCCAGAAGGAGCTTTATTTGAACCGTCTTGGACGCTATATTGAACGCAATCCTGTAACGGCAAATATTGAAGGGATTGAAACACCCACGGATTACGCGTGGTCTTTCGCAACGGCTTATGCCTCCGACGAAATCAAATCCGCAAAAATAGCGTTTCGTGGACAGGCTCTACTTAGGAGGATGATCAAAAAAACTTTTCGATCTGGCAGGCGTTAAACCGCCGGAGGTCGTTCCAAACGCAGAGGAGAAGGCAGACACTAAAGTGAAATTGCAAAACAGAATGAAAAGCGTTTAACATCAACATGTTACAGCATAAAATAGCTTGCGCATCAAAAGGAACATCCGTTGTATAAGTTCAGTAAAA
>JAGVIF010000114.1 GCA_020056205.1 Lentisphaeria bacterium
GAAAGAGAATTTGTTGATATTGAAAAAGAAAGATGCGAAATCTGCGGAAGGCCAATGCACCGCGCATACAAATGCAGAAATTGCTATTACGAATTCGCCGTTGACAAAAACTCTTCAAAACGCCGACCGAATGAAACCGATGAGCAGTATCACACGCGCCGTATTGTTGAGAAAAAATGCCGGAATTGCGGATCGCTCGAAACCGCTCCCTTGGGAAAAAAATATAAGCGCTGAATTTTTCGCGGAGATTTTTGCTGGTTTTCCGCTTGATTTTTTTTGCCTTTCTGTTATTCTTTATGATATCGTTTTAAATATTTGCAGGATACTCAACGCTTAGTGCATGCACTTAGGGGGAAAAAATGAAAGTCATGGAAATTCCACAGGAGTTGTCACAGGAGTTGCCGCAGGAGTTGCTTACGGGGAACAATGTGATAGATGAACAACACAAAGAATTCTTTGCGCGGCTCAATATGCTTTACAATGATAAAGACAATTTTATGTCCGACAAGAAAGAAATGCTTATATATTTGGCCTATGCGGAGATATATACGATGGAGCATTTTTTGTACGAGGAGGATTTGATGGAGGAAAAGAATTACCCGGAGATCGAAAATCATAGAAAAGCTCATCGCCATCTCTATAAAAAAGTTGAAGATTTTAGAAAATCTGTCGAAAAAACAGAACTGACATTTGAAAAGATTTGTGAATTTTACGATATGTTTTTGTATTGGCTTAAGAGCGACATCGTAAGCCATGACATGAAATTAGCCGAATTTTTAAATAGGAACATAACAAAGGTTATTGAAAAGTAGTCAGAATTTCCAATTTCCGATTGCCAATTGCCGATTTTAAATTCAATTATCGGATCGGACATGTTTTTTCCGCGCTTCCGCACTTTAGAACTCTCGAACTTCTTTATCGTTTTCTACTTTTTAAATCCTACTTTCTACTTTTTTCACAGGCAAGATGCCTATGCTACACTTTCGCATTTCCGCACTCTCGAACTCCGGATTCGACAAGTTCGACAAGCTCACTGCGGGCAAGCTCACCGCAGACCGAACTTCTCAATTGACTTGGCATTCGATTCCGACGCCAATTAAGTTTCACTTCGATAAAACCGCGTCATTCGCAGTCTTCCGTTGGAATTCAATGATCTGTTGATGAGCGAAGCGAATCTTTGGACTGCAAGTTCCCAATAGCATCGAGATGGAATGGAGTTTAAAAATAACGGAGGGCGGGTTTTCTTTTCTTGGATCGTATGAGCTATGACAATTTTTCCGGGGTAAGTTCTGCGATAGCCGCAGAACAGGTTGGAAATATGGACAAGATTGGGGCTTATGACCGTGAACTTGAAGACGGCGGCATCAAGAGCCTGAAAAACGACGAAGTCGGAGAATTTTCCGGAGGATATAATAGTATGCGCCAAAAAAGATTTTGCGATTTTCGCAAAAATCTTTTTTCAGCAGACTCTGTTTATAATATTTTGCCTGATATTCTGAGCGACAATTTGCCTCTTGCGAGAATCGCAAGGAGTTCCTCTTCTTCAGAAACTTCGTCCGCGCAACTGACAATTGAATCATCGCTTTTCTTTAGAATGGAGTATCCCCTGTTTAGGACATTGTATGGGCTGAGGGCTGAGAGTGTCGCTGAGAAAATATCAAGAGACGATTTTTTCCCGGCAAAAATTGCGGCGGCATATTTTTCGAGGCGCGCGAACAATTCATCAACGCGCTGTTGCTTCTCCCTGAGGACGAACAAAGGTTCTTTGAAAACATGGCTTTGCGCGAGGCGCTCAAGCGAATGCCGCGCCCGCTCAAGGCGCGTCTGCAGGGCAAGGGCAAATCTCCTCTTCATATCACCTATCATCGTTACGAAGTCTCCCTCCTTGGCGATAACCAATTCAGCCGCCGCCGAAGGCGTCGGGACGCGCAGATCCGCGACAAAGTCCGCAATAGTATAGTCTATTTCATGCCCAACCGCGCTGATGACAGGGATTCTGCTCCCCGCTATCTCTCTTGCAAGAACCTCCTCGTTGAAAGGCCAGAGGTCTTCAATGCTTCCTCCGCCTCTTGTGATTATGATGACATCCGGAAAGCCTGTTCTATTGAAAAATCGTATTCCTTCGGCGACCTGAAACTCCGCACCCCTCCCCTGTACAGCGCACGGATATATTCTGATGTGAAGATTTGGGAAGCGCCGGTTTATTATGTTCAGAAAATCCCTGATCGCGGCTCCTTCGGGAGAAGTCACAACTCCAATGCGCAGAGGCAGGATTGGAATTTTCTTTTTTCGCGCCTCATCAAAGAGTCCTTCTTTTTTTAGTTTCTCCCTCGTTTCCTCGAATTTTTTGTAAAGGCCGCCAACTCCTTTAAGCCTGAGACGCGACAGCGTGAACTGATATTCTCCGCGCGGAACATAAACGGACAATCTTCCGAAGGCCTCAATCATCACTCCCTGCGCCAAACCAAGTTCGCGCGCAATTTCCGCGCCGCCAAAATAAGCGGCCTTTATCTGAGACGAGCCGTCTTTTAATGTCAAATACACATGTCCCGAACGGTGTATGTTGATTGTCCCTACCTCGCCTTCAAGCCAAAAAGGATAGAAAGTTCCCTCTATCATGTCCTTCAGAACGGAATTAACTTCCGAAACCAGCCATATTTTTTCTTCAGCCATATATAATTCCCCGCAGGATAACAACAGTGTGATCGGTGATGAGACTGCCGAGCCAGTATATTTTTTCAAATGAAAAAAACGCGAACAAAAATATTATCAGCATGAAGGCGTTTTTCAGCTCGGAATTGTTTCTGTCAAGGGCTGGAATAAAATAGGAAAAAACTTTGTATCCGTCAAGAATCGGAACCGGAAGCATGTTAAAGATGAAGAGAACGATGTTCAATATCGCCCCCGTTCCGAATAAGATCAAAACCGCTTCGTTCGAAGAAGAACCGCCTTTCATCAAAACAAGCCCGATAGAAAACAGAAAAAAAAGAATCACATTCGAGAAAGGTCCCGCAAATGATACCAACGCGTTGCTGTATCTGTGCCGCATCCTCGCCGGATTGACCGGCACCGTTCCCCACGTTATTCCAACAAAAAGCAGAATTAATATCGGGACAATCCCCATCTGAACAAGGGGGTTGAGGGTAAGATGGCCGCTGTCGGCGGCCGTGCTGTCTCCCTGCCACAATGCCGCCGCCGCATGAAAATATTCGTGAACGCAAACTGAAAATCCCACAAGCAATATCCACATGAAATACTCCTGCGGATTGCTTAACAACATAGAAATAAACATCTTACGCCTCAGGTTTTGACTTCCCAAAATTGATAAGCCGGTGTCTCATACGGATGAGCCTTTTTAAGAGCCGCGATAACGTCCTGAATCTTGTCGGGCGCGCATACCAGTTCAATCTTGTATTCGGGAACGCTTTCAATTATGCCCTGTTGACCTATGTGAGGATTGCTTCCGGCAAGCGGGCGAAATTGCCCCTTCCCCAATGTCTGCCAACAACAACATTCGTAATTGCCTATCAGACCGCCGCCGACTTCAAAAACGGCGCTCTTTACTTCCTCAATATGAGTTTCCGGAACATAAAATTCTATTTTAACCATATCATTTTCTCCCCGCTCAAAGATTTGAAAATTCAAAAAAATAAACTATCTTAGCCCAAATTCAAATTTTTGGCGGCTTAGCTCAGTTGGTTAGAGCGTCGGAATCATAATCCGCAGGTCCCCGGTTCAAGTCCGGGAGCCGCTACCAAATCGTATAAGTAAATATTCACCGAAAGGACAGAGTTCGGTGAATATTTACCTTTCATGGAAAAAGTCTCGTGGACAGATACCGTTCGCAGGAGTCCATTATCATAACCAGAATCATTTTCCCGTCGTTTTCTCTTCTTTTTGCTATTTCTATTGCGGCAAAAAGCGCGGCGCCGGAACTGATTCCGCAAAGAATTCCATCGTTTCGGGCAAGCTTTTTGGAACTTTCAAAGGCGTCGTCGTCGTTAACCTTGACAATTTCGTCAATGACACTTCGGTTTAATATCTCAGGAACAAATCCAACACCTATTCCCTGGATGCCGTGCCGTCCCGGAGCCTCGCCGGAAAGGACAGCCGAACCCGCAGGCTCAACAGCGACAATTTTGATTTCCGGTTTTCTTTTCTTTAAAAACTCTCCGACGCCTGTTATCGTCCCGCCTGTTCCTACTCCGGTTACGAAAATGTCAATTCTCCCGTCAGTGTCGTTCCATATTTCCTCAGCAGTGGTTTTCCTGTGAATATCCGGATTCGCAGGGTTCACAAACTGTTGAGGCATAAATGCTTGCGGATTTTCCTTTAAAAGCTCTTCCGCCCGTTCCAGTGCGCCGTTCATTCCTTTTTCCGCAGGGGTCAGGACAACGGTCGCGCCGAGAAACTGCAACAGCAGCCTCCTTTCAAGAGACATTGTTTCCGGCATTGTTATTATAAGCCTATAGCCTTTTGCGGCCGCTACCATCGCAAGACCGAGCCCGGTGTTTCCGCTTGTCGGCTCAATTATCAATCCTCCCGGCTTCAATTTTCCGTCAAGTTCGCCCTGTTCAATCATATTTTTCGCAATTCTGTCCTTAATGCTTGAGCACGGATTGAAGTATTCGAGTTTTGCAAGCAAAACAACGTTTGTGTCCGACGACAGAGTTCGACTGCTGATTTTGACTGTCGGAGTTTTGCCGATTGTTTCACTAACATCCTTGTATATCTTCATCTTTGTCTCCCTTGTTTTTTGGAATGATAACTGATGAAAAATCACTGTTTTCGACCCCAAAAAACATGTTTTGCATTTTGTCGGGGTAAATATTCACTGAAAGAACATGGTTCAGTGAAAATTTACCCTCAAATCATATATTCAGACCCCGAATTTTCCAGTCCCTTTTCAATCAAATCCTGTAGTGATATTGAGGCGGCGCAGTTCCGCAAAACGCAGGAAAGCCTGTCCCACAAATTTTCTCTGAGAAACCTCTCCATATTTGTATATTTTCTTTTTTTAAGACTCTCATTGACGATGTTAAATTTGCCCTCAAAGAGTTCGAGGACGTTGAGGATTATTGTATCTTCGGGCCTCCTGTTCAGCCTGTATCCGCCGTTGCAGCCGCGTTCCGCAACGACGAGACCGGCGTTTCTCAGAATAATCATAATCTGTTCGAGATATGGTTCGGATATTTCGAGTTTTTTCGCAAGGAGCCTTCCGTGCGGAACGCGGTCCCCGCTGTTCTCGACCGCCAGTTGAATCAATATCTGGACGGCATAAATCGTTTTTTTTGAAAGCTTCATGATTTTATCCATTTAAAATTGACAGATTTCAGGATATCATAGCCGCTTATGAAATCTGCGAAATTCGCAAATTCGGAATCAAAATAATCGCAGGCTATTTTCCCGATTAACGACGGCATGTCGTCCAGTCTCAGAACAATTTCTTCATTCAAAAACGAACTTCCGCCTTCCTTCGGCATTGAATTCATTATCCTGGCAAATTCGCTGATTTTGCCTTCTGAACTTTTCTGGAAGCCCTGAATTCCGAGCGCGGCAATCACATGTCCGCCGCAGGCGTTTGGGCAGCCTGAAATTTTGATTGACTTTATCATGCTGGAAATTTTGCCGGCTTTAAGTCCGGCAAAATTCTGAGCGGTTTTCTTAAATATTTTTTCTTTTTTCCGTCGCTGTCTCCTCTTTCGAGACTGTTGCTTTTTAAGGAATTTCAAAGTTTATGAACACCCAATTTCCAATTTTAGATTTTTAACAACCCTTCGACAAGTTCGACGAGTTCGACAAGCTCACCGCGAACAGGCTCACTGCGGGCAAGCTCAGGACAGGCGAAATACACGAAATTATTTTTCACCTTTTTCCCTTTTTTTGCCACGAATTACA
>JAGVIF010000100.1 GCA_020056205.1 Lentisphaeria bacterium
CAGTTTTTCCCTGTTCTCGTCTTGATTATCCTATCTTGCCGGATTATCTTCTGCCATCTTTGGTTTTGGGTTTGCATGGAATACTCTGGTGAATGAAACAGCCAAATGGGGAGAGAGAGGGGGAAAAAGTAAATGAGTAAATTTGGATGTATTAAAGATAAGTTTGACGACAGAGATTATTTAATGCGCGCGTACCTGCCGGTTATAAAACTACCCAAGAAAATTGATTACACTCCGAAGCTGTCGCCGGTCAGGGACCAAGGAGATGAAGGTACCTGCGTTGGCTTTGCCTGCGCTGCCGGAATGAAGGAATATCAGGAGTTGCTTGACTATGAAAAATTGGTAGAACTTTCCCCGCGGTTTGTTTATAGCGAATGCAAAAAGATTGACGGTATACCGAAAGAAGAAGGCACTACCATTCGCGCGGCGATGCGGGCGCTTAAAAGTAAAGGTGTTTGTCAGGAAAAGTTTTGGTTATATCAACCACATCAAAAGGATAAACCTAAAGAAGGCGCGGCAGTCAACGCGAAAAAGTTTTGCGTTATGGCTTATGCCCGCATACTTAACCTTAATGAGCTGCGTTTGAGTCTTGCCGCCAAGGGGCCTTGTGTTATTGGAGTTGAAGTTTTTGAAGGGATGATGAAAACCAAAACAGGGCTTGTGCCTTTGCCTGAGAAAAATGAAACTGCTTTGGGCGGTCATGCTGTTTGCGTAGCAGGATACGACGATAAAACGAAAATGATTAAATTTAAAAACTCATGGTCTGATAAATGGGGGCGGAAGGGTTACGGATTTTTACCTTACGCGTATGTTGAGCGTTATATGATGGACGCATGGAGCTCGGTGGATATTGAGGATACTAACCCGCTTACGCTGGCGAGTGTATTGAGCTACAGAGAGCGGGCTTTAGTTTGATATTGACCAGGTAGATTTTCGCGTTCATTTTTTTCGGGTCGGGGTCGGAATCGCTATCGGTATCAATTCCCGATTTCCAAATTCTTCACCGCGTGGACATAAGGGACACAAGGGACGCAAGGGACATATTATTTTTTGATTTGGAGATTTTTCAATCCTTCAATCTCCCAATCATCGACGCTCTGACACTCTGATACTTTGACACTCCCTCAAAACCCACGCTAAAGCTGTGAACTCCAACAAAATCAGTTTTAAGTGTTAGGTTTTAAGTTTTCTACTTTTTTCACTCCCGAACGTCCTTATCCCTTCAGTCTTTAGCCTTCCCCCTTTTTCCTTTTTGCTTTTTTCACAGGCAAGATGCCTGTGCTACACTTTCGCATTCCCGAACTTTTCAAAATGCGAAGTCAGCGCGACGGGTTGGGGTTTTCCATCTCTTTGATTTTTTTTGAGATTATCTCGGAGACGAGCTTGTGTCCGTCAGGGCTCCAATGCTGGTCGTAGGTGAAATAGCACTGATCCCCCTTTTCCATTTTTTCTCTCAAGCTTGATTTCAGGTCTATGAACTCGAATTTCTGCTCTTTTGAAAAATCAACGAGGGAGGTTTCGATGACATCTGATTTTGCCAGAAAGTCCGCGTAAATCTCTGATTTGGGAGGAATTTCCCCCGCTTTTAGGCTCATGAAATCGTAAAATTCCCCGGGCGGAACTTTTCCGGCGATAGCAGGCAAGATCACATTTGCGGCTGTTGGGGCATATACCACAATCATCCTTATTCCGTTTTTGTCGCAGGCGCTTTTCATTTTCACGATGGAAAGCGATATATATTTCCATACATTTGAGGAAAGAAATTTTTCTTTTTCAAAATAGAATGACAAAAATCTTTTAGGTTCGAAAGTATAATACTTTTCTTTTTCTCCTTCCGGAAAGGCGAATGGCAGCCACGAAAGGCCTTTCATCGGTTCCGGTTCGCTGCTTTTGGGAAGATTCACGGCTCCAAACTTGTCTATCAATATTTTTTTTCCGGCAATGATAAATGGAGAACTCTTGAAATAATCGCGCATCTTTTTGGAAAATGATTTCGGGATTTCAATATTTTGCGCCGGCGCGGAACTTTTTTCAACGGAGGCCTTTCCCAAATTAGTTTCCTTTTTCTCAAGATAATCCAGTTCCACCCTTGGCGGGTCTCTGAAATCATTTCCCTCGTATAACATGCAAATGAGGTACTTGGGTTTCAATGTTATCCCCAGTCCACTGAAATTATTGCAATACTGAAGCGGGGATGAACCGCTCATTCCAATGTTATACACGGAAAGATTTGTTTCCTTCTCAAGGAGAGCCGGCCATATATCCTCGTCGGAAACACGCGACCCTTCGACAAAAGAGTCTCCTATGGTCAGCACATCGCAGGATTCCTTCGCCGTCTGATTTCTAAAACCCCTTGAATCCACGGTCAGGCTACAGTCGAATGACGGATATCCGTCCTTTGACACAGGCAGATGAAAATCCGCTTTGGGAACGTCTTCAATGCGTATTTTTATATTTTGATCCGGCGGGCGGTGATACGTTTTGCCCGTCTCGACATATCTCGGAGTTCTTTGGATTCTGACTATCGCGTCAATAATCGGAATCCCTATCAGAAAGACGCTCAGAACCGCAAAGAACTTAAAAAGCCTGACCTTTATATTTTTCTTATTCGAGCTGACGAGCCAGATGAGCAGGATTGACAAAGGGATCAGAAATATGAGCAAGGTTAGCCGTTCCACCGAATACCTGCCGAGCAAAACGGGCCTGCTCCGCGAAATCAGCTTGGGCAAATTGCTCGGAACGATCCATAAAACGGCATTCGCCAGAGCGATGATCGCGACACATATTTTGCTCCAATTGGACTGAAAAAAATTAGTCATAATTCGCCTCGTATTTTTTTTTAAAAACTGCCCTATACCCCATTGCTCAAACGCAAAATGCAGGTCAATATCAGTGATGAACCCCGAGCGCCTACGCCTCGGTGTTCCGTCAAAATGAAACTGCGCAGGAAAGACACAGTTGAAGCTGTGAACTCCAACGGCAGTTTCAAAGGAGGGAACATGAACTCATTTGAACACCCAATATCCAACACTCAATCTCCAACCGACGAAGGACAGAAATAAACTTGGACATTGGAAATTCCGTGTTCGTTATTGGATATTCAAACCCTTAAATACCATGGGCCCCTGCGGCGTATCGTCTATCAGCCAGCCTTCGGACTGTATTTGTTCCCTCATGTGATCGGCGAGAGAGAACTCCTTTGCGATTCTCGCAGTTTGCCTCTTATCCATAAGCTCCATTATTTTATCAGGTATTTCATCATGCGAGGCGGCATCCGAGTCAAAAATATCGAAAATTTTATCGAAATCTCTGAAGGCATCAAGAATATTTTTTGCCCCGCTACTGCCGAGTTTTCCGGCGTCGAGGAGTTTATTGCTCTCCCTTGCAAGATGATGAACAGCGGCAAGACTTTCGGAGACATTCAGGTCGTCGGAAATCCCCGCTTTGAAGGAGCGCAACGCCTCCCCGCAAATATTTGACGCATCGTCTCCGGCTGATTTTTTTCTCTCAATATATTTCAGGCGTTTGAAAAAATTTTCAAAACCGGAGATGATTTTCCGCGCCTTTTCGCATGAATCAATGGTGAAATTAAGTTTTTTTCTGTAGTGCGTTCCAATCAAAACCCAACGTATCTCTCTGGCGTGAAACCCTTTGTCCATCAAATCTCTCAATGTATAAAAGTTATTCAATGATTTGGACATTTTTTGCCCGTTCACGAGCAGGTGTTCGCAGTGCAGCCAATAATTAACGAACTTGCAGTCGTTCGCGGACTCGCTCTGGGCTATTTCGTCCTCATGGTGCGGAAACACATTGTCTATGCCGCCGGTATGAATGTCAAAAGTAGGTCCGAGATATTTCATGCTCATGGCGCTGCATTCGATATGCCAGCCGGGTCTTCCCCTGCACCAGGGGCTTTCCCAATACACGTCGCCGTCATTTTCGTCCCACGCCTTCCAGAGCGCGAAATCTGCGGCATTTTCTTTTGAATACTCGTCCGTTTTTATTCTTGCGCCCGCCTTTTGATTTCCCATGTCTATTCGCGCGAGTTTTCCGTAGTTTGCGAATTTCGCAATTGAAAAATAGACAGATCCGTCGTCTCCGCGATAGGCGCAGCCTTTTTCCTCGAGGCGTTTAATCATCTCGATCATTTCGGGGATATGCGCTGTGGCCTCCGGATAGACTTCGGCTTTTTCTATTCTAAGTTTTGCTATATCCTCAAAAAAAGCGTCTTTGAATTTTCTTGTGTAGTCTTCGAGTTTCATACCTGCGGCTGCGGAGTTTTTGATCGTCTTGTCGTCAATATCGGTGAGATTCATAACCTGGAAAACTTCAAAACCGCAGTATTTAAGCGCCCTTCTGAGCAAGTCCTCAAAGATATATGCCCTGAAATTTCCTATGTGGGCGTAGTTGTAGACCGTTGGTCCGCAGGTATATAAAAAGGCTTTTCTCTCTTTAATCGGGATAAAGTCCTCTTCGTTCCTCGTAAAGGTATTGTAAAATTTCATTTTTCTTTTTGTATAAGTTCAGCAAAGGACCTGTCTGCCTGCGGACAGACGCACAGGCAGACGCGGTTTGCTGAACTTATACCCTTTGATAGGCGAAAAACAATTTATTTCTCCTGAAAACTTGCGTGGATTTCAGCCGCTGATTTTCCTGCGAGGGCGCCGCTTGAAAACGCCCACTGCATGTTAAATCCCCCGCATGGGCCTTGAATATCAAGGACTTCGCCCGCGAAGAAGAGTCCTTTGATTTTTCTGCTCTCAAGCGTATTTGGATTTACTTCTTTCAAATCAACGCCCCCTTGTGTAAGCATTGCCTTTTCGAACCCGGCGGTTCCGACGATAGTCAGGGGGCACGCGAGTATATGCGATATGATTTTGTCTCTTGCGGGTGCGCTCAAATGCGAAACATCAGTATCTTCGGCGGAAGCCATTCGGCAAATCACAATTGACAAAGACAGCGGCAGATAAGTTGAGACGAGATTTTTAACTTTTTTTGTTCCGTTTTTTTTGCGCCATTCCGCGAAATTCGCAAGCCATAAGTCTCTCGTGAGTTTGTGTGTGAAGTTTAGAGAGATCGGGACATTTTTCTGTCTTAGGAGCATGGATGATATTTCGCCGGAGATATCGAGGACAACAGGACCTGATATCCCGAGGTGTGTGAATAGAAAATCTCCTGTTTTAGGCGGAATTTTTGTGTAGGGAACTGATATTTTCAGATTTTTAAGAGAAAGGCCTGCGAGTTCGCCGGTCCACTTCTCGGCGGCATATAATTCGACAAGGGCCGGCGACGGCCCGACGATTTTATGGCCTGCGAATTTCGCAAAATTATATCCGTCGCCGGATGCTCCGAGCGAGGGATAAGAGAGCCCGCCGGATGCCACAAGGATTTTTGAAGAATGATAAATGCCGTGTCCGGTTTCAACGCCTTGAACAATCCCGTTGGAGATGATGATATTCTGGGCTTTCCCATTCAGAAAAAGAGAAACATTATTTTTTTCGCATTCAGACAAGAGGGAGTTGAGGACATCCGACGCTTTTTGTGATTTTGGGAAGACGTGAACTCCGTCATCGGAGACCGTTGGAACGCTGAGTTTTGAGAAAAATTCTCTAACTCCTTTAGAATCAATGAGATTCAAAGCTGGAAAGATGAAGCGTCCGTTGCGTCCGAAGGATTCGACAAAAAGTTCCTTTGAAAGGGTATTTGTGAGATTACAGTGAGTTCCGCCGCTTGTGAGGAGCTTTTTTCCGGGTGCAGGCGTCTGCTCGAAGACGGCAGTTCTGAGACCTGCGCGCGATGCGAAAATCGCGGACATGAGTCCCGCCGGACCGGCGCCAATTATTAAAAAATCAAAATTTTTCATATGACAGACGGTAAGCAAATATTCACTGAAGGACGGGGGTTCAGTGAATATTTACCCGGCGTCTCTCCCCGAGGACCGTTGGTCTCGGGATTTTCGACTTGACCGGGCGCCTACGCGGCGCTGCTCAAACGCAAAATGTAGGCCAATTGACCCCATGAGCTTGTCTTTTGAAGAAACTGCGAATTTCGCAAAATATCAAATGACAGTTTTTCCGCTTATCACGCCGTGCTGTTTGAATTGTCTTGTCGGCGCGAATTCGCCGAGTTTATGTCCGACCATATTTTCGGTTACATATACGTTCTGGAAATTTTTGCCGCAGTGGACGTTGAAGGTGTTTCCCACGAAATCCGGGATTATCATGGATCTTCTCGACCATGTTTTGATAGGGCGTTTGATTCCACCTTTATTCATTTTCTGGACTTTTTCGAGGAGATGGTCGTCTACAAAGGGGCCTTTTTTGACGGATCTGGCCATTATTTTTTCCTCCGTTCGATGATGAATTTGCTTGTTGTTTTATTTCTTTTTCTGGTTTTTTTGCCTTTTACATGTCCCCATGGACTTTGAAGGTGCTGTCTTCCGCCGCCACTCTTGCTTCTGCCTTCGCCGCCGCCGTTTGGATGGTCAACCGGGTTCATAGCCATGCCTCTTACGGTGGGTCTTATTCCGAGGTATCTTTTTCTTCCGGCCTTTCCGTATTTAATGTTCATGTGGTCGAGGTTTCCGATTTGTCCAACGGTGGCTTTGCAGTCAATGTTGATCATGCGGATTTCGCCGCTGGGTAGTTTGACTTGGGCGTAGTTTCCGTCTTTTGAGCGAAGTTGTGCGACTTGTCCGGCTGACCGGACAAGTTTTCCGCCTCCTCCCGGCTGCATTTCGATATTGTGTATGTCAATGCCCGGCGGGATGTCTTTTATTTTGAGTGAGTTTCCCGGTTTTATTTCCGCGCCTTTCCCGCTCATGACTTTATCTCCGGTTGAGAGTCCGAGTGGGGCGAGGATATATCTTTTTTCGCCGTCGGCGTAGGAGAGCAGGGCGATATTGGCGCTTCTGTTCGGGTCGTATTCTATTCCGCTCACGGCGGCCGGGATTCCGTCCTTATCTCTTTTGAAATCAATTATGCGGATTCTTCTTTTTACTCCGCCTCCTCTGTGTCTTGTAGTGATTCTTCCATAATTATTTCTTCCGCCGGAGGATCTTTTTGCGACGGTAAGGGACTTTTCCGGGCTTCCTCTATTTATTATTCCCGAAAAGTCGGACAAAAGAGTTCCTCTTTGTCCCGGCGTAAGTGGTCTTAATGATTTAAGCGGCATATTAGCGCCTCAATTTAGATTTTTCAGATGAAATTTATTTCGCCTTTTGCGACGGTTACGATTGCTTTTTTGAAGTCGGATCTTTTTCCCGCTTTGAGCATTCTTCCTGATCTTTTAGTTTTCCCCTCAACGTTGATTGTATTAACAGACCCAACCACTACGTCGTAGAGTTTTTCGACGGCTTTTTTTATCTCTATTTTTGAGGCGTCTGTCGCGACTTTGAAGAGATACTTGTTTTTAGCTTTCATATCCGTGCCTTTTTCGGTGATGAGAGCTGTTTGTATTATTTTGTAAGGATTTTTCATTGTGTGCTCCCTGTTAAAAGTCAAATTCTGGTTATGAAATTTTGCGCGGAGTCTTTGTCGAAAAGTATTTTTTTGCGCAAAAGGATGGCATATGTGTTCACTGATTTATAGTCGGCGATTTCCACTTTAGGCAGATTTCTGAAAGCTATCGCCGTTTTATCGGAGAGTTTGGATGGGATTATGAGGACATTGGAGCCTGCGCCCATTTTTTTGAGGAAGGCGGCGGCGTCCTTAGTTTTTCCGCTGTCAATGCTGATAGAATCGGCGATGATGACTGAATCTTCCGCTATTCTTTCGCTGAAAGCTCTTCTAAGAGCCAATTTCAGGACTTTTTTATTGATA
>JAGVIF010000357.1 GCA_020056205.1 Lentisphaeria bacterium
GCCTTCGATACCTCGGTATCGGCGGGCTCTCAGAATACGAACCAATTCTCAAAATCTTCGCAATCTATACGCAATTTTTAGCTTTACAGGGCACTAGTTGCGGCTCCTGTGCCGGGCATACCAGTTGGAAAATGCAGAAGGACAGGAAAATCCGAGCTCGCTGGATATCTGTTTCTGGAGAAATCCATCTTTGAGCATTTGCTCGGTCTTCTTCATCCTTGACTCATTGATGCAGTCATGGACATTCTGTCCAATATGCTTCTTGAAGAGCCGGAAAAAATGGAACTTGCTATATCCCGATACCCTCGCAAGTTTTTCAATCGTCATTGCCCTGCCGGAACTGTTGCATATGTGCTGATGGATTGCGTGTATGATCTGGATCTGGCGGTTTTCATCGCCTAGATCAGCTGTTTTGCCGGACATGTCCTGTTCGATGATTTCAAGAAAAAGCAATGAGAGCAGCGAGAGCATCTTCCTTCTTTTAATATCCGCATCAAGATTGGAACCTTTCATGCCGCTCCATTCCTGGTCGAACAGATCGCGAAGCCTGCTGTTCTCCAGGATCAGCTCCCTCTTCCTTGCATTGTCAATCTTTCCGTTTCTCACTTGTATGACACGGGCGATTGCCCGAGGTTTCAGGAAAAAGATCCATAGATGTACGGCAATCTCTGTCGCGGGGGGATATTGCTTGTCGTGCTTCTCGTACGAGTCGAAGAGGAATATTGTTACAGGTGTCGCAGGATATATCACCCCGTTCAAACTATTGAGGGACATTCCTTCCAGGACTGCCAGGATCTCCTTCGCCTGATGGCGATCGCTGTTCTTCTCAAGCCATTGCCTATGTGTCTTGTCCTCGTGTGGTTCGTGTTCTGGCTGGAAAAGAGAAGATACGACATGCCATTTTCCAGAGGAGCATAACATTCGCCTGTACTTCATTGGGAGGAAATTCTGTTTTTCGGATACAGCCATGTTTATACAATCCTATAATTTGTGGAAATCCCCTTAAATAGCAATATTCATTAACTTTAAGCAATTTACATTAATTGACACAGGAAGCAAATACAATTATATTGAAAGAAGAAATATTGAAGAGCAATAATCAATATCTCAACAAATAAAAATCTGAGGTGGAAAATGTCAAAGCTCGCACTTCTCGGTGGGAAACCAGTAAGCGTAACAAATGTCAACAAGGTCAGTTGGCCTCCAATTTCGGAAAAGACGGGAGACAAGCTGAAGGAGCTGTATCTTTCCAGAAAATGGTCCTTCAATAGCCCGTCGGAACAGGAGTTTGAAAAGGCGTATGCCAAGTACCATGGCGCGAAACACGGGGTATTCATGGTCAACGGGACCGTTACACTTGAATGCGGACTGCTCGCGCTGGGTGTCGGCAAAGGCGATGAAGTGATCATTCCCGCGCTGACTTGGATCGCCACCGCAACAGCAGTAAAGGATGTGGGCGCAAAGCCGGTTTTTGTGGACATTGAGCCGACGACCCTGTGCATGGATCCTGTAAAATTCGAGAAGGCGATCACTCCGAAGACAAAGGCGGTCATTCCCGTACATCTTTACGGTTCGATGGCTGATCTGGACAAGATTATAAAAATAGCGAAGAAACGTAAAATCGGCATCATCGAAGACTGCGCGCACATGCAGGGCGGTGTCTGGAAGGGGCGTGGTGCAGGTTCATGGGGTGATGTCGGATCATTCAGCTTCCAGCAGTCCAAGACAGTTTCCGCCGGCGAATCCGGAATATGTCTTACCAATGACGATAAGCTTGCCGACAGGCTTTTCCGAGCCAAGCATATCGGATATCCCAACGGTGTTGCACAAGGAGCTGCCAAGAGTGGACCGCCGCAGGACCTGAGGTGCCACAATTATCGCGGCACCGCCTTCCAGGCGTTGATTCTTGCAGATCAGGTCAAGGGATTGAAGAAATTGATCAGCACCTACAACAGGAGCGCTGCAGCGATTGAAAAAACAGTTGCCGGACTCAAGGGAGTAAGGGTTCAGACACGCGGACGCATGGCGTCTCCCCAGGGATATTATGCCTTTGTGCTGATTTTTGATTCCGCACCGATGAAGGATATTCCGTTATCAAATATTATCGCGGCCCTAACTGCGGAAGGACTTGGCTGTGGCGGAACCTACGGAACTGTATATAAACATCTTTTGTTCAACATGAAGAAGAATGAATATCGGATTGATGGCGGTTCATGCCCTGTAGCCGAGGATATTGGAACTTTGCGTTCTGTTTGTATCACGCATCAACATCTTGGCAACGACATGGCGGCAATAAAGAAGATTTGCACAATTATTTCCAAGGTGGTGGAAAATCATGAAGAGCTAATCAATTATAAGCCGAAGTCAAAGAAATTGTAAAACAGGAAACAATCATCATGAAAGCTGGATTTTTCGAAACTGACATCACACCTCGCGTCGGAGTGGGGCTGAGCGGATTCGGTCCTTATCTGAACAGATTTTCGATCGGTGTCCGCGATGTCTTGAAGGCGCGCACCGCAGCGTTTGAACTGGATGCGACAAAAGCTGTCATCGTAAGCTGCGATCTTATTGGAGTTACTCCTGATATCGTGCAGAAGGTCAAGCAGCTTGTTGCCGGGAAAACAGGCGTGTCGGCAGGAAATACAATGGTGCACTGTACCCACACCCACAGCGGACCCAATACAGGCGGCTACATCGGATGGGGAGAAGAAGATGAGCCCTATCTTGTCCTTTTGCCAGACAAAATAGCCAAGGCGTGCATAGGAGCGCTCGAAAGATTGAAGGAAGTTGAAATTCTGCACGCCGTAGTACCGTGCGAGGGCATCGGGCTGAACCGTGAATATGACAGGGATGCCCAGCCGTTGGAAGATGTCCTGCGCGACGACTGGCGGCCGGCAAAACCGGAGCTTACGGACACAAAATGCCATGTACTGAAATTCATTGACAAGGCAAATAGGAAAATGAGCGGATTCATGGCTTATTTCGGATGTCATCCGGTTGTCTGCTGCTCTGAGACCAGATACATCCATGGTGACTACTGCGGTGTCGCGATGAACAATCTGGAACGCGAGTATCCTGGATCTGTCGGGCTTTTCCTGCAAGGCGCACAAGGCGATGTCAATTCGTGTGCAGTCCACAAGCCGGAAAAAGAGTCCTTGTCAGCCCTCGACATAATCGCCGCGCGTTTTGCAAATTCCGTCCGAAACGGCCTGCAGGCCGTCAAACCTCTCTCCGTAACCGATCTAAAATGCGTTGATGTAATGCAGAAATTCTCGTCCAAGAAAATTCCTCTGGACAGGATAAGGGAAATGCTTGCGGAAAAAGAGGCTGTCGTATATGCCGACGGAGCTTCTGACGAGAGCCGGGAGGTGCGGATGGCTGTTGTCACCATGCTTGCGCTGCGTTCAATCATAAGCCGTATCGAAGCAGGGGAAGACCTTCAGATGCAGACTGGAGAAATCCAGGGCATACGGCTGGGGCCGGTGGAATTTCTGGGAGCTCCGTTTGAAATCATGCAGGCGATAAAGAATGATGTTGTTGCCTCGGCAAAGGCGCCGATCACGCTGGTGATGGGCGTTACAAATGGAAACATGGGCTACGCCCCGGACAGGACTGTAGCCGCACGTGGTGGTTATGCTGCTGACGTTGCACCGATGATTGTCGGCAGGATGCCTTTCCTCGATATTCATGCGGAATTGACGGGGGCTCTGCTGGAACTCGACCGCAAACTGAATTGACAATGGGCTTGGCATGCCAGAGAGAATCGGTGCCAGTATAAATTAATCATTGCAATTAAATAGGTTGCAGTTATATTATTGCATTTGGAATTTTGAGGCTTGAGGGAGGTGAGATATGGGGAGGGTTCCTCGTTGGCGAATTCAAGTTGAGCCTCCAGCTTGTTTCAGGAAGACTTACATCACGGAAAAAAGGTCGGAGAAAAATGCAATAATATAAATGTAACATGCTATAATACAAGATGTAGCTTATACTGGCACCGATTCTTCTGGCACCGATTCTTTATAATTTCGGGGTCGGTATCGGAATCGGTATCGAATTCTAAGCCAATTGAGAAGTTCGGGAGTGCGAAAGTTTGAGAGTGTCAATGTATCAAAGTGTCAGGGTGTCAAAGCGTCGACGATTGGATGA
>JAGVIF010000087.1 GCA_020056205.1 Lentisphaeria bacterium
AAGCGCCGGATCGAGGACATCAGGCCTGTTGGTTGCGGCGAGTATTATTGTTCCTTCTTGAGTCTCAAGTCCATCCATTTCGACAAGCAGCGCGTTTAAAGTCTGCTCGCGTTCATCGTGTCCGCCGCCTATTCCGGAGAATCTGGACCGTCCCACCGCGTCAATTTCGTCTATGAATATCAGGCACGGGGTGTATTTTTTCGCCTGATCGAACATGTCGCGGACTCTGCTTGCGCCAACGCCCACGAACATTTCCACGAAATCCGATCCGCTTATAACGAAGAAAGGGACGCTTGCCTCTCCGGCTATTGCCTTGGCGATGAGAGTTTTTCCGGTTCCCGGCGGCCCTGTCAGCAAGGCTCCCTTGGGAATTTTCGCTCCGAGCATTTTATATTTCAAAGGGTCCTTGAGATAATCAACGATGTCGCGCATTTCCTCTTTGGCCTCTTCGGCTCCGGCCACATCATCAAAAGTTATCTTTTTGTCTTTTTCGTCGGGCATTATCATTCTCGCCTTGCTTTTCCCGAATTGCATTGCGCCTCTGCCGGCCATTTTTATCTGGCGTGAAAAGAGGAAATACAGGAATCCCAATATCAGCAGGACCGGCAGTACGGTAAGGAGGAGGTTTTGAAACCATGTGTCTTTGGTTTCAACCTTTATGGTCAATCCGGTTTTTTTTCTTATTTCAGAATCAAGCCCGTCGGAGTATATCACCTTGGCTCTGTAGAGTTTATCTTTATCGTCATATTCCGGAGTTGAGGCGTTTTCCTCTTTGTATTTTCCTTCGAGGATTGAAACCTTTTCATTTTCAGGGATTACTTTTACGGAAATAATTCTGCCCTTTGAAAGATAATCCTCAAATTTAGACTGATCCCATTCCTCGTAGTCGGATCTGTTGTAGTTGTAAATGAATATTGTTCCGAGAATCATGAATATTAACAGCCAGACGAACACGGCCATTTGAGGAGGCCTGACGCTTTTACTTTTCTTTTCGTTGTTGTCCATATTTGTAACAGTAGTATGTTGTTTGTTTTAAGAAAGGCAGAGTTTTATTCTATTTCCGATTTCAAATTTTTCGCCATAGGGACACAAGGGACGTAAGGGACATATTATTTTTTAATTTGGAGATTTTAAGATTTGGAGATTTTTAAATCGCGCAATCATCCAATTATCGACACTTTGACACTATCAATCTTTCGCACTCCCGAACTTTAGAACTCCTGGCCTCTTTTTGCTCGCGTCTTCATTTATCCTGAACCTTGAACGCTGGACACAGGCAAGATGCCTGTGCTGCACTTGCGCATTCCCGAACTTTAGACCTTTAGAACTTCTCCATCGTTTTCTCTTTTGTATTCCTCCTTTGAAACTCCCTAGAAGAAGTAGGTCGGCGCTTTTCTTGTCCTGAGCCTGTCGAAGGAAGCCTGACCATTTTCCTCTTTAATTATTCACCGAACCCCGCCTGACTGCGAGCATCCTCGCTCAGGCAGGCGCGCAGGCAAGTTCTTTCGGTGAATATTTACAACGGATCAAAGGCGCGAGCTTTCGTTTGAATGCATGACGCGCGAAAACGGTCTTTTTTCCTGGAGTTGGGCGGTCTCTTTTTTCTTGCCTCTTATGAACAGATATCCCAAAAAAGCGACAAGCAGGACTATAAGCAAAATAAGGGCAATTACGACTGCCATTGTTATTTTATGGGTGTTTCCTTTTTTCTTGCTTTGCGCGAACGGATCAAAATTCATCATCTGTTTCACGGTGGAAACACCGACCTGCGCGCCGTCCAAGCTTATTCCCGTCTGAGTTTTAATCGCCGTAGTCATTGATTTGTCTTCGCAATCATATAGCACTTCTACGCCGCCGATCTGAACTATGTCGCTGTTTTGCAGTTCCTGCTCCGTTACCGGGATGTTATTCACCCTTGTGCCGTTGGTGCTGTTGAGGTCTCTTACCACATATGTTTGTCCCTTTTTTACGAACTCGCAGTGTTGGGAGCTGATTGTCGGGTCCTTGAGAAAAATCTGAGTTGTCTCCACCCTGCCGCAGGTATAGACCTCGTTAACCAGTTCATAAGTCTTTCCCCTGAACTGTTCCGACAAAACTATAAGCCTCGGAGTGCCTGCCATGTTATCAAACCCTAATTTTTAGCCGATTTTTTGAAAAATAAGTCATTAAACTACATCATACTTGGTTGATTGTCAAAATAAATAAGCAAATTTTTCTAAGAAAATTATTGCTCTAATTGACGCAATTAGACTATAATTTGTTTTTTCTCAAGATGGAGGTATTTTATGCGTCCTCTTCAAAAAAAACAAATCTGACAGGGAAAATTATGGAAAAATTTGATATCGCGAAGAATATCGAAGTTGAGTTTTCTGAGACGAAACCGTGTTTGCAGAAAATGGTTGCGCGTGTTACGCCGGAAAACATATCCAAGGGGATGGACATTGCTCTTATTGAAATAAGCAAAATGGCAAGCGTCCCCGGTTTCAGGCAGGGAAAAGCTCCCGCTTTTCTGATAACAACTCGCTTTTCTGATCTTATAAAAGACGAACTAAAGCGTTTAATCATATCTGCCGCGATAGAGAAGATGGA
>JAGVIF010000300.1 GCA_020056205.1 Lentisphaeria bacterium
CAGGCAGGCGCACAGGCAGGCGGGGTTCGGTGAATATTTACTCGCGGGGCAAGCCTTCTGAATACATTGAGGAATTTTCTTTTTGCGTCCTGCCACGGCAAACATTCGATTTTTATTTTGACCGGCTTCGCTTTTTCAAGATTCCAGTCTTTGCCCTTGCTCGATGCAAGCTCAAGCGCTTCCATCGAGAGCATGGCATTGTCGCCGGAGAGAACTTCAGCCCATTCTTTTTTTGACGGAATTGAGCCTGCGAATTTCGCAAATATTTTATTTGATATTTTTCTCTCCCACTCGAAATAATTGTATATGTGAGGTTTGAGCGGGCGCGGTATATCGCATAGATAAGACTCGGAAGCGTCGTGCAAGAGGCCGAACAGCGCCGTCCTCGCAATATTTTTTCCTCCGCCGGCGTTCGTCAAAATAATATATTCGGCTGTCTTCACGCAATGCTCCGCCACCGAGTAGAATTTTTTGCAGTGTCCGTTGAACCTGCATTGCATAGAGAGAGAATGCGCTATGTCAACAATGTCAAGCAAATCTTTGTCGGCGTCGAGCGGATTTATTTTTTTCCCGGAGAATGTTTCTATCCACAAAGCGGTTTTATTCATTTTTTCGTAGAGTCCCCTTCTTTTGATTGTTTTAAAAATCCTTTTTTTGACAGCCAGATGACGGCGCCCGCGATCAGCGCGATGCTCACACAAGCGGCTATTTTAAACGGAGTTCCGCCGTCCCGTCCGCCGCCGAGCAGAGTCAAAGGAATCGCCTGAGGCTGGATTCCGATCGCGGTTCCAATTATAAAATCATAATTTTTAACCGGAGAAAGCGACAGCAAAATGTTAATGGCCATTCCGTGCAGCGGCATTTGCCTGACAAGTATGACTGACCGGATTCCCCCTTTTTTTATGATTTCTTCGGCCTTTTGAAATTTCTTTTTCTCCCATATTTTTCTGGCAAGCTCTCTGCCCCCCCATCTGAAAGCAGCGAAGAACGCGTAATACGCCATAAGAGTTCCAACTGTCCCGTAGACGAGGCCCGGAATAAAACCGAAGGCGAGTCCCGCGATTGGACAGAAGACCAATCTTGGAACGCCGCAGGCAATTAACGCGGCTGATATTGCTATAAATATAATCGGACCATATGCCCCCAGTCCGCGAATCTTTCCGGCAAACTCGTCCGCATTCTTCAGATATTCGGAAAGACCGCTCATCCTTATCGCCAATATCGCGAAGATTACACAAAAAAGCAGGAGGAACATTTTCTTGATCCCCCCTGACAATAATTCGTCGCCGAAGCGGATGGTCTTCACTCCCTCCGCTTCCCCTTTTTCTTTTGCGTTGTTATTCATAGGATTAGCCTAAGTTTTGCGGTTCAATCGGCCGAATTTAAACTAAGTTCTTGATAATAAACGATGCGCCTGCGCGGCGCGGCTCAACCGCAAAATGCAGGTGAGTTGAGTTTTCTTCATTTGACAGAACTGCGAAATTCGCAAATCAGCGGCCGGTAATAAACGGCGTTTTTATAACTTATCAATAACTGTCCTTAAAATGATGTGCTATATTTTCAAAAAAAGGATTTTTAAATGTCCGAAAAAAATATATGCGATATATGCGGCGAGTATGATGTTTTAGTTGCTGGCGGCGGGCTCGGCGGCCTGACCGCCGCGAATCTGCTTTCATCCGGCGGCAGAAAGGTACTCCTCGCCGAACAGCATTTTGAACTCGGCGGACTGGCAGGCTATTTCCGCAGAAAAAATCATATCTTTGATGTCGCTCTGCACGGATTCCCGATAGGAATGAAAAAGACTTTGCGCAAATACTGGTCCAAAGAGATGGCCGATCGGATAATCCAGGTAAAATCAATTCGTTTTGACAATCCACAATTTTCGATAGACACTGAATTCACTAGGGACGATTTCACGCGGATACTCGTCGAAAAATTCAACATAAACAGAGAAACTGTTGACGCTTTTTACGCCGAACTTGGCGCGATGAATTTTTATGACGGAAACAACGAGACAAACAGGGATTTGTTTGAAAAATATTTTCCCCGCCGAAACGATGTCGTAAGACTCCTCATGGAGCCGATAAGCTACGCCAACGGTTCAACTCTCGACGAGCCGGCAATAACCTACGGGATAGTCTTTTCGAATTTTATGAGCAAAGGGGTATATACCTTTCTCGGCGGCACTGATCTGATGATAAAAATGATGAAGGACTGCCTTGACAAAAACGGCGCTGATTATTGCGTCAGAGCCCGCTTGGAAAAAATCCTTATTTCAGGAGGAAAAGTGAACGGCGCAATCGTGAACGGCAAGAAAATAAAATGCCGCGCCGTATTATCAAACGCCAACCTGCTTTCAACAATATTAGATTTTGCCGGGGAGGAAAATTTTAGCCCCGACTTCATCCGGCAAGTAAAAAAAGTAAGATTGAACACAAGCAGCTGCCAAGTTTATATAGGATTGAAAAAGGGCAAGAGTTTCGATTACATCGGGGATCTCCTTTTTACATCGGAAGAACCAAGATACGATTCGGAGCGGCTCCTCTCAGCGGAAGGCAAGAGCAGAACTTTTTCAGTTTATTACCCCGATATAAGACCCGGCGCTGACGACTACACCGTTGTGGCCTCTATGAACGCCGGATACGGCGAGTGGGCAGCCATGTCTTCCGACAAATATCGGACGGAGAAAAAACGAATGGAAGAACGGACTCTTGTCTCCCTTGACAAATATATTCCAGGCATAAGAGAAAAAATTGATCATATTGAATCGGCTACGCCGCTGACCTTCAAACGATACACGATGCACGGCGGAGGCTCTTCTTTTGGCACAAAATTCGAAGGTCTCAACATCAGCATGAAACTTCATGAACAACTGAGCGGACTTTTCCACACAGGCTCGGCGGGAATAATTATGTCCGGATGGCTCGGCGCGGCAAACTACGGCGTCATATCAGCCAATAATGTTGATAGGTATCTGGGATAAAGTCCTGAATCCGTCACGGATTCAGGTATAGGCCCAGCCGGCGTATTCGATGGCAGCCCGATAAACGTCAAGTTTCTCATGTCCGAAATCCATAACACTCCTTATCGATCCCGATTCCGATCCCGACCCGAATGCCGCTAAGTTAAGGATTTCGAAAAAAGTAAATCGGGTCTATCTGACCCGATAGTCGCGGGTCAAATAGACCCGCGCTACCTCGAAATGCGCATTAACTTAGCG
>JAGVIF010000478.1 GCA_020056205.1 Lentisphaeria bacterium
CAGTCCCTGCTGACAGCCACGATTCCAAGTTTCACTTCCGGAACATTGTTCATTGTTATATCCCTTCCATTTATTATATTTACATTCAATTTTAAATTGCCGGTGAGACATCCGCCTTCGCTGAGAAGTTATGGCGTGACAAGCCGGCGCTCCAATAAACTCAAAATTTCAAGTTACGAGTTACCGGTTACAATCTACTTTTGCCCGTAATACGAATTTTTGCCGTGCTTTCTCTGGTAATGCTTGTCAATCAGCGCCTTCTTCAACTGAGGCACTTTTGGATTTATTGACACGGAAAGATAAGCCATCTTGGCAAGCTCTTCGAGTACGGCGCTGTTATAGACCGTCTTCTCAGGAGTTTTCCCCCAGGTGAACGGACCATGGCACGCCACAAGGACCATTTCGACTTCCTTGTAGTTGCGTTTTTTGAAAGCGTTCAGGATCTGCTGCCCGGTCTGCTCCTCGTAGTCGCCCTTTATCATTTCATCGGTCATGACTTCCGTGCATGGGACGGCTTCGACCAAATGATCTGCATGAGTCGTCCCGATGATTGGAATAGGCTTCATAGCCTGAGCCCAGGCGACTGCATAAGTCGAATGCGTATGGACAACTCCGCCAATATCAGTAAAATTCCTGTATAGCACGGTATGCGTCTTCGTGTCGGACGAAGGCCTCATCCTGCCCTCGACAACTTTGTTCTCAAGGTCTACGACAACCATATCCTTCGGCTTGAGTTCATCGTATGGGACACCGCTGGGCTTTATGGCAAAAACGCCCCTGTTGCGGTCTATCGCGCTGACATTTCCGAACGTGTAGATCGCAAGTCCCAACTTCGGGATCCGCATGTTGCATTCCCACGCCTGTTCCTTCAGTTCCTGATATCTGGCCATGTGTATTTCCGATTTTTGGTTTAAGTGGGGACGGGCTTTAGCCTGTCTTTTCCACGAATCCGCCGAGCGATGAATACTGGGCGTAGAGCTTTGCGTATTTCGCGGAATTCGCCTTGTCCGGCGTGTATACAGTCTCGAATCCGCCGCCCATGGCATCCTGCGCCTTTTCAACCGACTTGTGTATCCCGGCGACTACGGATGCGAACATCGCAGCTCCTAGCGCACACGCCTGTTCGGAACGTGCAATCTTGATCTTCATTCCAAGTACATCCGTTACTGTCTGCATGATGAACGGAGATTTTTTTGCAACTCCACCGAGCGCGATTACTCCTTTGATGCCGACTCCCTGATCTTGGAAACGGTCAACGATTTTCTTCGAGCCAAAGGCTGTTGCTTCTACAAGCGAGCGAAATATTCTCGGAGCATCGCTTCCAAGATTGAGACCGCCTATTGCGCCTTTCAGAGCCTGGTTTGCATCAGGCGCGCGCCTGCCGTTCATCCAGTCAAGCGCGACAATTCCAGATTCACCAATCGGAATTTTAGAAGCGGCCTTTGAAAGTTCTGGAATGACGGCGTGATGAACAGCTTCAATGATCTTTTTCCTAGCGTTTTCAGATTTAACTTCAGAGGCGAGTGCATTCCGCAAAGGCCACATGAGGACATTCCTGTACCATGCGTAGATGTCGCCGAATGCTGACTGTCCGGCCTCCATCCCGAGCATTCCCGGAACAATCGAGCCGTCAACCTGGCCGCAGATTCCGCGGATCAGTTTCTTGCCGACCTTGTCCATCGGGGCGATCAGCATGTCGCACGTTGAAGTTCCCATGATCTTACTCAAAATGTATGGTTTGATCTGTCCGCCGACTGCACCCATGTGTGCGTCGAAGGCGCCGACACCGACCACGATATCTTCACTGAGGCCGAGTTTCCTCGCCCAGTCGGCTGAAAGAAGTCCGGCAGCGCTGTCAGAAGTGTATGTATCCCTATAGAGATGTCCGCGGACTCCCTTGAGCAGAGGGTCGAGTTTTGTCAGGAATTCTTCAGATGGCAACCCGCCAAATGATTCATGCCACATCGCCTTGTGTCCGGACGAACATCTGCCGCGTTTTAGCGTAAGCGGGTTCGTGTCGCCTGTTAGGACGGCTGGCAGCCAGTCGCAGTGTTCCACCCAAGAGAACGCGGCGTTGCGGACTTTCTTGTCGGCTCTCAATGAATGTAGGACTTTCGCCCAGAACCATTCCGAGGAGTAGATTCCGCCGGAGTATTTGGTGAAGTCCTCGAATTTTCCGCTGTGGGCGAGAGCGTTGATTTCCTCGGCTTCCTTTATCCCGGTATGATCTTTCCAAAGGATGAACATGGCATGGGGATTGTTCTTGAACTCGCCGAGGAGGGCAAGAGCAGTTCCGTTCCTGTCAACAGCAATCGGTGTCGAGCCTGTCGTATCTATTGAAATACCCCTGATGTTCTTTGCGACATTCGCACCTGCGGCCTTAAGGGACTTCTTGACGGTAATCTCAAGTCCTTCCAGATAGTCGAGGGGATGCTGCCTGAACTGGTTTTCAACCGGCAGACAGAACTTTCCGTCATGCCAGCGGCTATAATGATGGACAGTGCTTGCGATTTCTTTTCCGTTGGCGGCGTCGACAATGAGACATCTCACCGAATCCGTGCCGTAATCGAGACCGATCACATAGTTATTTTTTGACATACTGACCCCTTTGTTCATGTCATTAGGATATTCAGGGTTGGCAATATAGACCGGCCTTATAATATCTTCAAGAAGTGAAAAGAAGAGGTGCGCAGTAATGGAATGGAGTTTAAAAATAACGGAGGGCGGGTTTTCTTACCCGCCAACGGAAGAAACTCGCGGGTTGGAAAACCCGCGCTCCGTTTTTCCAATCGAAGACGCATCGTATAAGTTCAGTAAATCCTGTCCTTTTACTGAAACTTATACTACGGGTCTTCCAATGGGTTGGGTTTTATAAGCGGATCGGTCTGGCGGCGTTTAAGCGTTGCGTTTATTTGCGGGTCGTAGCTGAATGTATCCCAGTACGGTTGCGGCTGGGCGATGCGCGGGTCAACATGATTAGGCGCGTAAGGGCGCGCGAGTATTCCCGGCAGGATAATTTGATTAAGCAGCGCCAGATGAAAGCGCTGGAGTTCAAGTATTTCGTAGCGGGTCAGGCGCTGAGTTACGGGAGCGTCGTCGGCGCGGATAGACCACAATTCCCATCCGCCGTCGGCTGTGGGTTTGTAAATGCCGAGGTCTATCAGGCGTTGACGGGCGCCTGCGAGATTTTGGCCGGCCTTGTCTCCCAGTTTGACAGCGTACTCGTCAACGGCTTTGCGATTCTTCAAATAGAACAGCGGATCATTTTTCCAAGTATTGAGCGCATTTTCGAGCAATGTCTTTACTGGAATTTGATCCTTCACGTTTGAAACAATCAACGGCTGGCTGATCCATTCGGCGTCGCGGCGGCTGGGCGGACGCGGAGAATTAGAGGGCTGAGCGGGTCCGCCCTGATTTTGCGCGGGCGGAGGCGCAATCTTTTGTCCCTTGATTTCAATCGTGGCAATCCTCTCATTAAAAATCTGAATAATTTCAGCTATGTAGGCGCGCTGAGCATCGTTGAAAGCATCGCGGAAAAGTTTCACGGGCAGAGAGTCGCCATCGCCGCAGGCCAATTTCATCAACGCCGCCCAATCACGAATTTGATAAAGAGAAGACTTATAGGCCGGAACCAGACAGGAGTTTTCAAAACCGATATTTGTGTCGCCGGCAGCGGAAAAGAGTTCTATCAAACGATTATTATCATCGTAGGTGCGCAGTTCATTGTCGGGATAATAAACGCAGATAAAGGCGGGAACAGACCATGCCTTGCCGTTGCCTGCGAATACGCCGATATCCACACGATTGCTCAACGGATTTCCGGCTGGTTGTACCGGAATGCGGTCGTGCCACGCAATAGTGAGTGTGGCCTGCCGTCCGTCGCTGTCAGGTTCGATGCGGACAAGCTTGGGGTCGCCCTGCAGCAAAACCCATCGAAAATTGAGTGGTTTGCCTTGTATATCAAGACTGTCCGCGGCGCTGACGCGCATACGCATATCGCGTGTCCAGCGGCGATGAATGCGGCCTATCACTCCCGGCGAATCGCACAATATTTCGCGCGGAAAATCTTTGGAAATATCTATATCAAGACGCAATTTATCCTCTTCTATCACGCGTACCTGTGCCAGCGGCGGAACGCTGTCTATAGTCATTTCATGGGCGGTCCGCGCCATTTTCAAGGAGTCAAGTTGCTCTCCTCTGAAGACTGCCGGATGCGCCTTGCCGGTGAAATAATCTTCAGGCTCAAGGACTTGCGTGTTGCTTGCGCGCAGAATAGCCTGTATTGCGGGCATCAGGAAACCGCTCTCAATGAGTTTGCTTTTTAGTTTGGGATCGAAAGCGGCAAGTGTATGAAAACAAGCGTCCATAAAAGGCCTATCGGAGCCGGAGGAGCCGTGAGAGATCAGAGTGTAGGGGGTATTCAGCGGATAGAGATCAAGGGCGCTCCACGGATAACTGCCGCCGGGGTGGGCATAATCGAGGTGGGCCGGGTAGATATGCATGTTGCCGCCGCGATACTGGGCGTAAACCCGGGCCAATAAATCAGGGCTCACCTGCGCGTAACGAGGGTTACTGCCGCCGCGATCGGGCGGAGAGGCGGTCGAGGAATTGCCTATAGTCACGTTGGGCCGCACCTCCAAACACAAACCATAATCAAGCCGCTTATCTAATTGTTCGGCGTTGTATTCAACCTTGCTGATTTGCGGATACTGCGACACATCAAGAGAAGAGTGGCCGCGGTCGCGGTTGTCATAGTAATCGCCGGTGTTGCCGGCGGCTGTGCCTTCAGAAAACCATTGGTTGAGGAGTTTACAGATTTCTTTGTTATTATAGCGGCAGGGGATATTGAGAGCGGTTTGGGAGGGCTGGCCGGGTTTGGGCCGCGGCTGAGCGGCCTCAAGTTTGCGCTGTTGTTCGTATCGTTCAAGCAAATGCGGCCAGAGTTTTGCCGTTTCGGAAGGAGCAAGTTTCCCCTGCGCACAAAATTCCACCTTTCCCCAGGCCGAGCGATTGGTCCACAATGACTCCCGATCAGGATTTCGGGGATTGAGCAAGTCGGTAATGCGGTCAGCGGGATCATGTTTAGACCGGATATCGCCCCACATTGTCTCAATACCCATACGCAATGATTGGCCTGGTTTGAACGGTTGAGGATTATTGGGGCGCAGTAATGCCCAGCTCAGGCGCATTTCCTGAACGTATCCCTGACCGTCGGCATCAGCTTTGAACGCTATGTCAACTCCCTGTCCAATAGCCTGAGTGATAGTTTTTTCGATGCTTCCGTCGGGTACAAGATCGCCATACACCACATATGCCGCGGATTTTTGAGTATCGGTGTGCCAATAGCCGTCCACATGGATAATCTGCATCGGGAGAAGAGAAAGGGCGTTGACATCGCTTTCGGAGTCGCTGTCTATGCGCAGTTGAACCGCGTCGCCGCACCAACCTTTGCCCGGTGTGGTCTGCGGATCAACGTGATTAATCATCGGAGTGGCATCCTTGAATTCGAAGGCTATGTAAAGCCCTGTAGAATCATACATAGCCGACACTCGCACTAAACGGCTCGGACGCTCAATATCGTCCGCCATCACGATCTGGCCGCTACGATCCCACTCGCTCAGGTCGCCGTCAAGTTTGACCGTTCCGTCTGCGGGAACAGGCACGGCGCGCAAAACACTGTTCAACGCGGGATCCGCGTAAACCGACATGGCCGACAATAAGACAAGAGTCGAAAAAACCGGCGCTATCGCCCGAATATTCCTCAAATAACATTTTTTAAGCGCGGGGCGAAAACAAACAAAATTTTTAGGTTTCATAGTCTTTTGAGCCAATTGCAAAAGTCAAAACCAGCGCCGATGAAGGAGATTGTGAAATTCAGACGAGCCACAAAACCGGAGGCATACCCAAAGCGGTATGTCGA
>JAGVIF010000423.1 GCA_020056205.1 Lentisphaeria bacterium
CTCAGAAAAATTTTCGGTCATTAAAAGTTGGGCGTTTCGTATAAAATCACTGTTTATGAAATTTTGTTTTGCGGGGGGCTTTGACTTGTCCACGCCCGCAAGAACTTCCATTACAAGTTCCGAGCCCGTCAAAGGGGAGAGAGTCATAAGCGTTCCTGAATAATTCTTGAACGCGAAAAGTTTCTTCACTACTCCACTGTCTGCGGGCAGATCAAACACATAACCGTATCGTTTCACGATTCCTTTAAGCATTTGGCTTGCCGTCCGTCCGTAAAAAGCGATCCAGATGAAACGCCAGACACCCGTTCCTTTTTCAGGGTAAAAATAGGAGGTCTTTTGATCGTTGTGTTGAGCGAGAAATGCCTTTCCGGGTGGGAGTGGATACACCTTTTTCCCGTCTGAAAAACATCCTTCGCCTTCGAGCGAGCACACCAATTGGCAGGTCGTGTCGCCTGCCCGCTTCCTTCCTATCATCCTGTACGAGGGATTATCCTGAACCTCCTCGACTACTATCATCGGGATTGGCAGTTCAGCTATCGGCCTGCAAACTTGAATCCGGCATTCCCATAATCGCATACTTGTCCTATCTCACAAAAAGAATATTAATATCACATTTTGCATATTGTTATCGCCTTGAAAAGATATTTTAACCTGAATATAGTGTAGGCCATTATTTATTTTTTTCAATCACAAAAAGTCAAGGAGAAATAATTATGGAAGAAAAGGCAAGAATTGTCGTCTGGAACGAGTTCAGGCACGAAAAGGAACACGAGGCGGTAAAAAAAGTATATCCGGACGGGATGCACACGGTCATAGCCTCCGGGCTTAAAAAGCTTGGAGGAGTCGAGGTAAAGACAGCGACTCTTGACGAACCGGAACACGGACTCACGGAGAATGTTCTGAAAAATACCGACGTTTTGATTTGGTGGGGGCACTGCGCGCATGGGGAAGTGAAAGACGAGATCGTGAAGCGCGTTCAGAAAAGGGTTCTTGAGGGAATGGGCTTGATAGTGCTTCATTCCGGACATTTCTCGAAAATATTTAAGGTTTTGATGGGAACGAACTGCTCCCTCAAGTGGCGCGAAGCCGCGGAGAAAGAGAGATTGTGGAATCTTGAGCCCTCGCATCCGATAACCGGGGGAATAGGCGAGTATATTGAGCTTCCAAACACTGAAATGTATGGAGAAAGATTTGACATTCCCACGCCGGATGAGTTGATTTTTGTCTCATGGTTCGAAGGCGGAGAGGTATTCAGGAGCGGGTGCTGCTGGAAACGCGGACACGGGAAAATATTCTATTTCAGACCCGGGCATGAGACTTACCCGATTTTTTACAACGAACAGATAATCAGGGTTATATGGAATGCCTGTTTATGGGCTAAGCCTTCGGTTTTCATCGAGGACAAGTGCCCGAACATAAACAACCCCCTCGAAAAACTATCGGCAAAAAATCTGAATTTCGGCAAGGCCGGCATTCTCCAGAATTCATAGCATGAAAGAGCTTACTACTTATGAGAGGATGAAAAGAGTTTTCGAACGACGTGAGCCGGACAGAATTCCTTTCATAGACACTCCATGGGCTGCCACATTAGAGAGGTGGCGCAAAGAGGGGATGCCTGAAAAAATGGATTGGAGGCTTTTCTTTGGGACTGATCTTGTTGAAGGGATCGGGGTGGACAATAGCCCGAGATATGATACAGTAGTCATAGAGGAAACGGATGAATACAAGATATTCAAAACCTCGTGGGGAGCGACTCTGAAAGATTTCAAACATTCCGCGACAGTTCCGGAATTTCTTGATTTCACGGTAACTTCCAGAGAAAAATGGGAAGATGCGAAAAAGAGAATGACTCCATCCACGGATCGCGTGAACTGGAAACACTTGAAGGAAAACTACAAGGAATGGCGCAAGGATGGCCGGTGGATCACGGGGGCGTTTTGGTTTGGTTTTGATGTCTCTCATTCTTGGATGGTCGGAACTGAGCAGTTCCTGATTTGGCTCGTTGAAGATCCTGAGCTTTGCATGGATATTTTCAACACATATCTCGAACTTGACATCGCAATGTTTGAAAAAATATGGGACGATGGCTACCGCTTCGACAGCATCTCATGGCCCGATGACATGGGATTCAAGGGGAAACAGTTTTTTTCAGTTGACATGTACAGGGAACTCCTTAAGCCCTATCATAAAAAGGCGGTTGATTGGGCGCATGCGAAAGGAATCAAGGCACAGCTTCATTCATGCGGCGATGTCAACCCGTTCATACCGGAATTCATTGACATAGGAATAGATTCTCTGAATCCGATTGAAGTAAAGGCCGGGATGGATCCACTTGTCATAAAGGAAAAATATGGAGACAAGCTTGTCCTTCACGGCGGAACAAATGCAGTGAATTGGCCGAAGCATGATGTCATAATCAACGAGATAAAACGGATTGTACCCGGATTGAAACAGAACGGCGGCTATATTTTCGCATCCGACCATTCAATCCCTTCAGACGTCAGTCTCGAAAAGATGAGGGAAATAGTCCGGACGGTGAAAGAGGTCGGAGCGTATTAACCTAAGCCTTATAGAGTATAAAACAAAGACACTAAATACGAGGGTTAAAGAAAGATGAGCAAACTTAAAGTCGGAGTAATAGGACTTGGAATGGGCGGCGCGCACATAAACGGATTCAGAACGCATCCGAATGTGGAAGTAACGGCGGCCGCGGACACGGATCCCGCGCGCCTCGAACAAAGAGGGAAAAAAGAATTCGGAATAGAACGGCTCTATTCTTCCGCCGAGGAAATGATTGACAGCGAAAAGCTTGATATCGTGAGCGTTGCAACGCCAAATAAATTTCATAAACATTTGACTATTATGGCGTTACAAAAGGGAATGCATGTCCTGTGCGAAAAGCCGATGGCTATGAACGCGAAAGAAGCGGAGGAAATGCTTAAGGTTTCAAAGAAGACGAAAAAAAGGCTGATGATAAATTTTAGTTTCAGATTCACGCCTCAATCTTACGCCTTGAAAAAGGAAGTGGAATCGGGGATACTCGGGGAAATTTATTTCGCGCGGACTCTTTGGCATAGAAGGCGCGGAATGCCCGGTTTCGGCGGATGGTTCGGAACGAAAGCCCTTTCCGGCGGAGGCCCGCTGATAGACCTTGGCGTTCACCGGCTCGACCTCGCCCTCTGGCTCATGAACTACCCGAAACCAGTATGGGTCATGGGATCGGCATATAATCACATAGCATCGAGAATCGCAAAAGAGCAGAAGAAAATTTTCGATGTCGAGGACATAGCCGTTGCCATGATAAAATTTGAAAATGGCGCCACCCTCGAACTTGAGGCGTCATGGGCGGCCAATGTAAAGGAGAGAGAAATGATGGAAACGCGCCTGCTTGGCGCCAAGGCCGGACTCCTTCAGCGCAACATCGCCGAAGGATACGACTTCGACGCGGAAATATTCATAGAAAACAACGGATGCCAATATGATATGAAGCTTCACCCGCCGGTTCCGGAAGCGAAATGCTCAATGTTTCATTTTGCCGACGCAATACTCAAGGACAAACCGCACACCGCGACAGCGGAGGAAGGACTTGTCGTTATGAAATTGCTCGACGCAATATACCTGAGCGCGGCGAAAGGATGCCCGATAAAAATTGAGAGATAAATATGGAGCATCAACATGCTGGGAAGCGTCGGTTTCTGAAATGGGTCGTGCTTGCGTCTGTCGCCGTTGTCGCCGCTGTCATCATCTTCCGGATCATATTCGGACGGCCGTCGTTTAAGGCGGATAAGGCGGCGCAGGCCGAGACACGCATGTGGCAGGCCTATTATTCCGATGACAAAACTCAATTGGGTCTGCAGTTGATTGCGCTTCTGCGCAATCAGCACGGCCTGTCCTTGTTTGAGTCCAAAGAAATCGGAGAACTGCTTGCCGGCGCCGCCATGAAGTTTCGATCTGCCAATGGCAACTACGAAGAGGCCGCCTTGCCTGATTTGGTAAGAGCCTACGGCCTCATCAAGCAGGCTGCAGGCGCGTCCTTTGATCCCAACGAGGCGGCCCGGTCTGAACTGGCTTGGTGGATTGCCCGCCGAACGCATGGTCAAAATTCCGCAGAGCAGGTGGGAGAGAAGATCGCCAAACTCTACGCTATTCTTTACGGCAAGGACTGTCCGGCATTTCGGAAGGCCGGACTGCTCCGGGCTCAGGCAGCCGAGCTGAGGGATTCCGGAGGAGAGAACGCAGATTGGGCGCGCATTGAAGTTCTGTTACGGGAGTCTTATCGCGAACTTGTTAATTGAAAATGACGTCGAGTCGTCACGATTCCGTATTTGTACCGTCGGGGATGCCTTCACGGAAGTATAAGTGTAAATATTCACCGAACCCCGTCCTTCAGTGAATATTTACCTTAAATTCGTCAATTTCTCTATGTTTGAATTTCTGGCCGTTGAGTTTTTTTGAGCCTGGTCCTCCGAACCGAATATCTATGTTTCTGTTTTTACCGGTGACGGCGTCAATTTCAAGTTTGTGAATTCCTTTGCCCAGATTTACCGGAGCGAACCACCACGTTGAGTTTTGAAGGGCAGGCCAGTCTATTTCGTTGTCATCAATTTTCAATGATTTGATTTTTAAATCCGAAATATTGAATTGGAATTGATAGATATCGTCTTTATCCACATCAAAAAATCCTTTGATGGAAAATTCGGTCTCATTATGGATTTCCGCCTTGTCCAAGAGCGCATTATCAATTTTTTCAGCGACAATCTGGGCTTTATCTTTTGCTTTGATTATAAATCCGGTCTTCAGTTCTCCGATATTTTGAGGATTTAACGGGGGAAGCGCTTTGGGAGGGATCACGTTGATGTCCAGCGGTTTTCCGTAAACTTCTTTTCCGGGTTCCGCCTTGAACAGCGCCAAAGGTTTCAGGCGCGCGGGACCTGCGCCGAGAACTCTGAGATCAATTGTAATTACACCTTTTGCCCCGTCTATTTGTCCGACAATTAACGAATTGTTTTTTATGATTATTTTTTCGGCTTCGGGGCACTCAGCGTTGATCTCGATTGGCTTATCCCAGGAAAACTCGGGGCCGCCGGCGAGCGAGGCCTTTAAGTCCCTATGCGAATTTCTTACTTCCACCGGCAATGAGAATCTTCCCTGACTTATTATTTTGTCATCGCAGGTTGAAACCACCTGGATTTCATGATAACCATCCGAAATTTTTTTGGTATCTAAAGTAAAACTTTCCTTTGATTTCACCGCCATTATTTTTTTCCCATCAATAAAAAGTTCGTGAAAAATAATATTCAATCCTTCAGAGGCTGTCACTATAGGCAAGATTTTGATTTCTCCCGACAATTTCTGGCCGGGGAGCATTCCCATAATGCAGACATCAATTTTTTTACCCCATGGTTTGCACAAGGGGTCTCCTATTATCAGGAGTTGGTAAGGGCCTGATATGGATTGATAAAACGCTTCGGCCAGCGAACTGCCTTCAGCATAATATGCCTGTATGTATGGCGTTGGGAATTTTGCCTGGATCGCATACGGTTCGGTAACCGTTCCGGATGCCCCTGCGGCTCCGTTTCGCAGGAATTCAGTCAGGGGAGTCTGTCCGTCGTTTTCTCCCATCATTCCTCCACAACTTGTCAGGTGTTCGCAGATAGCGCCCGGCAATATGCGGCTTCCCGATTTTTTCCATTCGAAGCCTGCGGCTCCTACTACGGTTCCCGCCACATCATTTTTATTTTGCGGGAGGGTTCCGTCCTCCACGATAGCTTGAATCCCTATGGATTTTAGTTTTTCAGCAGCTCCGTGAAAGCCCCACTCGCGCGCGGTTGACCTCACATCGCCGTTTCTCTCAAAATAGATTGTGCCTTTAGGCCTAGTAAAATCGCCGGTAACTGCGGTTCGGAGGTATTCAAGTGATTCCTGAACCGACATCCCTCTTCCGCTTGTGCATGCGAGCATAGTTGAAAGGATATATGAAATTTTTTGTCCGGCATTGATTGGTTGTCCGGCGGGATCCCATCCGAATACTGCCTTGAATCCTTGTGTTGGAGTCATTACGGGCTTGAAATTCTTCATTTTTTCTATGATTTTTTTGAACTCAGGTTTTTCGCGTAATGCTTTTAGATCGTCGTCTTTTGAGGTGTGAGCCCAGTCAAACCAGCCATTTTGATGAGATTTTTCGAGGCATTCAATGGCTTGAGCCTCTTTTCCGAGCTTGGACAGACAACACGCCATATTGTAAAGCAAGTCCGCTGAGTTTGGATGTTTTGCGGTAAGGGAATCAAAAATCTTTATTGCCTCTTCAAGATTTTTCTTTGTTTGTTCAGCGGTTGCGTCCTGATTTTTCGGATCGTTTTTCATGAGTTCAAAAGTTTTGGCGTATTCATTTCGCTCTTCGGTTGTCCACTGGATATCCAAATTTTGTCTGACGACTCTTCTGGCATATAAATTCACATTAAAATCGAGATACACCGGGTTTTTTGCCAGGACAAAGCCATAAAGATAAGTCAATCCGGTTATGGAACATTGAGGCGACAGCGCCGGAGGCAGATTTTTCCCCTGCATATCCGATCTTGCATCAATAACTGTCGGAAAATCCGACGAGTATGCGATACAGTCAATCTGTCCGGCTAACCCTCTTTCTTGTATAGTCTTAAGTATCGGGGATAATATCTGCGCTCTGAAATCATCTATGTTTATTCCGTCAAAACTTTTGATCCCACTTATGTAAATCACGTTCTCAGGTGGGATATCTCTGAGTTTAATGAATTCGTTTGCCACTGTTTTAGACGCCCAACTGTCACTATTCACAATAAGCGCGACATTTTCCGGGCCGATTCCGGCAAATCCACTAAATGAGAACAAATGTATAATTGATACAACTACCGCGAATAAATAAACCTTATTTCGACTCAAATTACACTCCCCTTAATTTAAAAATAAATCACAGCGTCTCACAGGCGAGTAAATATTCGCCGAACCACGTCCTTCGGTGAATATTTACTGTCAAGGAGTATTAAGTTCAGCGCCTGCGTCCGACTAATCTGAGTATGAACAGGAAAAGGTTTATGAAGTCCAGATAAAGCGAAAGGGCGCCTATTATCGCCACCTTTGCGCCTGTCTCCGAATCCGACGACTCGGCAAGCATGTTTTTTATTTTCTGTGTGTCGTAAGCGGTAAGCCCGACGAAGATGATCACTCCCGCTATAGAGACAATCAAGTCAAACATACTGCTTCTCAGGAAGATGTTCACGACAGAGGCTATTATAAGCCCTATCAGCGCCATAAAACATATATTGCCGATGCTTGACAGGTTGCGCTTGGTCAAATAACCGTAAAGGCTCATCACGCCAAACGTGCCCGCAGTTATAAAAAAAGCCCCGGCAATGGACTGAGCCGTATAGGCTAAAAATATCACCGAAAAAGTAAGTCCGTTTATCAGCGAATACGCAACAAAGAGCGCGCCGGCTGTCGCCGCTGCCATCCTGTTTATCATTCTGGAAATAACCACGACCAAAAGCAATTCAGCTATTATCAGTCCGAAAAATATGAATCGGGTCCCGATAAAAAGACTGGCAAGTCTTGGGTTTGAAGCAACAAAAAGCGACATCAGCCCGGTTATTATCAGGGCGGCAAACATCCACCCGTAGACTTTTACAAAAAAAACGCTCTCCGCTATAACTAAGTTTTCCCTGTAGGCAATATTGTCCCTGGCACGCATTTTAGTTCTCCTTGTTTTATTCATCTTGCTTGCGCAATAACGTAATCGGGGAAAAAAAATATTCAAAACGTTCAAAGCAATTTTCCTCGTTTTTACACAAAAACCATTTTACTTAAACAAAATAGGCGTTAGGGTAACGATTCCGCTCGCTTCCTTTGCCTTTTGCCTGACAAAAAACTTAACCCTGTAAAAACAATGAAAATTAGACTAAAACAAATCATAATCGTCTTCGCCGCAATACTAAGCGCAGTCTGCGCAGTCTCATGTCAGACGACTCCCTACAACAACGACAAAACCATAATTGACCTGATAAAACACTTTGACTCGTCCGGCGTGAAGGCCGAAAAAATATATCCCGTCATCTCCGAAATAATAAAGGCTGACGATGGCTGTGTCCTCATTTTTGAAGGGCAAAAATTTGAACTCTACAAGTACAACGTCAAAAATCCGCTTCAAAAAGCAAAATTAGATAAAGTGATAGAGGATGGGGAAGTATTCGTGCTCGGATTCAAACATTCGGCAAAAGTCAACGGCTCATTCGTGCTTCTCAATTACAGAGGACATCCGAGAGAGGCCGACATCGTAACGGCATTTGAAAATTTTAAATAAATTCGCCGCTTGGTTTGAAAAAAGACAAGTTATGATTATCTTCCTCCTCCTCTTTCACGGTTGTTCACGGTTGATTTTATCCCCAAAAAATATTTTTAAAACTAAACAATAGAAACTCAAAAAAGGAACTAAAACAATGTCAAAAAAAGAGAAATCTTCGAAGGGCTCCAAGTTCGTTTATTCCTTCGGGAAAAACAAAGTTGACGGACGGGCGGAAATGAAAGAACTACTCGGCGGAAAAGGCGCGAATCTCGCGGAAATGGCAAGACTCGAATTGCCGGTCCCGGCCGGATTTACAGTTACAACCGAATGCTGCGTGGAGTATTTCACGAGAGGAATGAAATATCCTAAGGAACTCGAAGAACAGGTTGACAAAGCGCTCAAAAGAATCGAAAAAGAAATGGACATGATCTTTGGCGACCCCCAAAATCCGCTCTTAGTGTCCTGCCGATCCGGCGCGCGCAGTTCAATGCCCGGAATGATGGAAACTGTCCTCAACGTGGGCCTCTGCACAAAAACAATACCGGGCCTCATCGCAAAAACAAAAAATGAAAGATTCGTCTACGACGCCTATCGCCGTCTCATAATGATGTATTCAGATGTCGTTATGGAAAAAGCTGAAGGAATCGAGGCCGCCGACGGCAAAGGCATACGCAAACAGCTTGACGAGATGCTCGGGGAAGTAAAACGCAATAAAGGATACAAATCTGACACCGACCTCACTGCGGAAGACCTCAAAATTCTCTGCGAAAAATTCAAGGAAAGAGTCAAACAGACGCTCAAAAAAGACTTTCCGGATAATGCAATGGAACAACTATGGGGCGGAATCGGCGCGGTATTCAAAAGCTGGAACGGCAAAAGAGCAATCTCCTACCGCAGAATAGAAGGCATCCCTGATGAATGGGGAACCGCTGTCAACGTCCAAAGCATGGTCTTCGGAAACATGGGGTCAAGCTCCGCAACAGGCGTGGCTTTCAGCAGAAACCCGGCCAACGGAGAGAATAAGTTCTACGGGGAATGGCTCGTCAACGCCCAAGGCGAAGACGTTGTCGCCGGAATAAGAACGCCAAATCCTCTGAACGAATCCACAAAAAACGACCAAAACAAATATCTCGAATCGCTCGAAAAAACAATGCCGGTAGTCTATAAAGAACTCTACGACATCCGCACAAGACTCGAAAACCACTATAAAGACATGCAGGACATAGAGTTCACAATACAGGAAGGGACGCTCTATATGCTCCAGTGCCGCGTCGGAAAACGCACCGGCGCCGCCGCGCTCAATATGGCGATAGACATGCTTAATGAGGAACTTATCACTGTTAAAGAAGCTGTGATGAGAGTCTCTCCGGCTCAACTTGATGAACTCCTCCACCCAATACTTGATCCCAAAGCGGAATCAAAAGCGTTTGTAATCACCAAAGGGCTCCCGGCCGGACCCGGCGGAGCCGTCGGAGAAATAGTATTCTCCTCGGAAGAAGCCGTAAACGCGGGCAAAAAAGGACGCCATGTTATACTCGTCCGCGAAGAAACCAACCCCGAAGATGTCGAGGGAATGCGCGCCGCGAAAGGAATTCTAACCGCGCGCGGCGGAATGACATCTCATGCCGCCCTCGTGTGCAGAGGATGGGGAAAGTGTTGTATTGTTGGCGCGGGCGAACTCAAAATTGACATCGAAGCAAAAAAAATAACTGCGTCCGGAAAAACATTCAAAGAAGGAGATAAAATCTCCCTCAACGGCACAAGAGGACTGGTCTACGAAGGCGCCCTAAACACCATCGAAGCCGCCGAGAACCCGTTCCTGAAAAAATTCATGGTTATGGCGGACAAATTCCGCGATCTCGGCGTCAGAACAAATGCCGACACTCCTGAAGACGCCGCCCGCGCCCGCTCGTTCGGAGCCGAAGGCATAGGTCTCTTCAGAACAGAACACATGTTCTACGGAATAGGCAGCGAAAAGCCTCTCTTCTTCCTTAGAAAAATGATTCTCAGCAACACTCTCGAAGAAAGAAAAAAAGCCCTCTCGGAACTCTTTCCTTTCGTCAAAAAAGACATCAAGGACACTCTCAAGGAGATGGAAGGGCTTCCGGTAACAATCAGGCTTCTCGATCCGCCCCTCCATGAATTCGTGCCGCAGAACGAAGACAAGCAGAAAGAACTCGCCGATTCACTCGGAATAAATCCGGCTGACATCAAAAAACGCGGAGAAAAACTCCACGAGACAAATCCTATGATGGGACACCGCGGAGTCAGGCTCGGCGTAAGCTATCCGGAAATAACGGAAATGCAGGTCAGAGCCATCCTCGAAGCCGCCGCAGAACTCGTAAAAGACGGAATCAAATGCCTCCCGGAAATTATGATCCCGGTAACATGCGATGTCTCTGAACTTAAAGACCAGAGAAAACTCGTTGACGCCGTCGCCAAAGAAGTCAGGGGAAAATACGATCTGAAAAAATTGGATTTCCTCTACGGAACAATGATAGAAATTCCAAGAGCCGCAATTCTCGCCGGCAAAATGGCTGAAGAGGCGCAATTCTTCTCCTTCGGCACGAATGATCTCACCCAAATGACTTTCGGATTCAGCAGAGACGATATCGGCGGATTCATGCAGGATTATCTTGACAAGAACGTTCTCAACAACGACCCGTTCCAAATTCTCGACCAGAGCGGCGTCGGCTTCCTCGTTGATTTCGCTGTCAAAGAAGGCAGAAAAACAAATCCTAAACTGAAAATCGGAATATGCGGAGAACACGGCGGAGAACCAAGTTCAGTCGAATTCTGCTGCAAGATAGGACTCAACTACGTATCCTGCAGTCCATTCCGCATCCCAATTGCGATTCTCGCAGCCGCTCAGTCCGCGATAAAAGCGGAACGCGCCAAAAATAAAAAAAATAAAAAGTAAAAAAAGTGAGCAAGATGAGCACATCCGATAAAGCTGTTTCCTTACCCCAAAAGATCATTGTTTCGCTGCAGGTTGGCGGTATTTTCTTCGCTGTCGCCAACATTATCTGCGTGGCGATTTTTGCTTACACCTACATCTCAGTGAAGAACGAGCCCAAGACGATTGAAGTCAAAGGCTCGGCTAAAAAGGCAATCATCAGCGACATTATCACGTGGCAGGGGACGATTACCGCGCGTGATCCGGATTTGGTGAAGGCGTATGACAAATTGAAGAACGATGCCGACCTTGTTGCGGACTTTCTACGAAAAGCCGGGGTCGCCGACAAAGAAGTAACTTTCTCGGCCATCACAACCAACAAGATTTACAAGCGCGAAGTTGTTTCAAGTCCGCCGCCCGCAGGAGAAAACATCAAAACCGGAGTTCCTTCGGCGCTTATAGTCGTGGCAACCAATAAAATTGAAATGTATGCGCTCGCTCAGAATATCTTAATTGAGAGCCGTGATATTGAAAAGGTCGCGTCTGTTTCCCGGTCGGTAACCAGTCTTATCAAGGATGGGGTGGAGATAGAGTCCTATTCGCCACGGTACCTTTATTCCAAGTTTTCTGAACTTAAGATTGATATGCTGGCCGAAGCGACAAAAGACGCGACATTGCGGGCAACGCAGATTGTCAGCAACGCCAATGGAAAACTTGGACGCCTCGTGGAAGCAAGGATGGGGGTGATGCAAATCAACCCCAAGGGCGTGTCGGAAGTATCCGACACAGGTAACAACGACACAAGCAGTCTCGAGAAAGAAATAATGGCGGTTGTGACCACATGTTTCGAACTCGAGTAGATATACTCTATAAGGTTGAAAATTTAACATAGATTGCGAAGATTTTGAGAATTGACCTGCATTTTGCGGTTGAGTAGAGACATGGAGTTTGAAATAACGGAGGGCGGGTTTTCTTACCCGCCGGCAGAAGAAACTCGCGGGTTGGAAAACCCGCGCTCCTTTTTCCAATCGAAGACGCATTGTATAAATTCAGCAACCCCCGTCCTATACTAAATAAAATGCGAAATCCGTTCGTAGTAGCGCAATTTATTGCGCGTTATCAGTAACGGCGTATAAATTCGCCTACTACAAACAAAGGAAAAATACAAGCGCAAAATAGTTGCCAGCGAGATGTTTTTGTGGAAAATAAACTATTTCGCATTTTATTAGATGTAAATATTCACCGAAAGTACCTGTCTGCGTACCTGCCTGAGCGAGAACGCTCGCAGTCAGGCGGACACGCACAGGCAGGCGGGGTTCGGTGA
>JAGVIF010000257.1 GCA_020056205.1 Lentisphaeria bacterium
AGGATATCCTTCCATACCTCGTCTCCAAACGAATTCTCTTCGGATGTCGAGGTCAGAATGAGTTGACTCCTGCCTGTATACGGAACCGTAGAACAACTCCATAATAAAAACAGGACAATTGTCCAACCGGCGGCCGCCTTTATTCTCTTATTCCTCAACACAAAAGAGCCAATTCCAAAAGTGTCAATGTCCTTTTTGTCCACAGATTTCATAATCATTTTGTCGTCCCCTGTCTGTCTTCGCATTTTGCTATTTCCACCGTGAGATGAACAATTTCGTCAAGGCCGTTCAACTTTTGTTTATAATAGTTTAGGTCGCGCATTTCGCTGACAACGATTGAAATAATGCACGCGTATTTATTCATGCCCACTTTCCATACGTGCAGATCGCTTATGCGGGTGCCGGCATCGGATTCAACGAGCTTGCGTATTTCTTCGGAAATAGAACCGGCGGCGCCTTTGTCGAGAAGGATGACACCGGTCTCCTTGAGAAGAAAATATGTCCATCTTATCACCAGTATCGTCCCAAGTATTCCCATCGCGGGATCAAGCCAGTTCCACCCCATGAATTTTCCTCCGAGAAGCGCCACGATCGCAAATACGGATGTCATCGCATCGGCCACGACATGCAGATAGGCAGCCTTCAAATTCAGATTTTCGTGTTCGTGATGGTGTGCGTCGTGTGAATGATTGTCATGATCATGTTCGTGGTGTGGGCGGCCGTGATTGAGCAGCAGAATGCTTATCAGGTTTACAGCAAGCCCGATTATGGCTACTATGATGGCATCATTGTATTTGATCTCCATGGGCTGGTAAAGACGGACTATCGAGACATATCCCATGAGCAATCCCACAAAACCAAGGATTATGCCGCTTGTGAATCCTCCGAGGACTTCAAGCTTCCATGTTCCGAACGTATAGCTTCTGTCGGCTGCGTGGCGGCGCGCAAAAATGAAAGCCATGAGCGAAATTGTCAGAGCCAGGGCATGGGTGCTCATGTGACATCCATCGGCAAATAACGCCATTGAATTATACAGCCAGCCCGTGATGATTTCTACGAACATCATGGTGACCGTCAAGACAACCACCCAGAATGTCCGCCTTTCAGCTTTTTTTTCTGTAAGGCTGAAAATATGAGAGTGCTGATAATGTGATATGTTCTGCGTATGCATAAACGGCCTTTTATTAAATCAAGTTACAGATATTTTCTTCCACAGTTTTAAGTTTTTCTTCCATTGACGCAAGTTGAGCTTTTACTTCATCCACAACCTGCGGAGGCGCTTTTGATGTGAACCTATCGTTTGCGAGTTTCGCGCGCGCCCCTTTTATCCAGCCTTCAAGTTCCTGTTTCTGTTTTGAGAGCTTTGTTTTTTCGCCGTCAAAATCAATAATTCCTTTTAGCGGCATATATATAGTTCCGAAGTCTGTGACGGATGAAGGCGATGCGTCCGGAGGCTCAAATGATAGTTCGATAACGAGATCTGACGCCCTTAGGAAAGTTGTCAGCATCTCCGATTCCGTCCTCATAAAATCGGCAATTTCTTTATTCGCCGGTTTGATGCAGTATGCCAGCGATTTGCCCGGCGGCAGATTGTAATCGGAGCGTAGCTTCCTTCCGGCGCTTATAATTGCGAATTTCGCAGAAACCAAACGTATTTTTTCTTCAGTAATTCCGAGTCCGGCGAGTTTATCGGGGGCGATAGCCTGCGGGTATTCCGCCCTCATAATGCTTTCGTCTTCGGAAAGATAGCCGAGTTGATGAGCTATTTCTTCAGTAACAAACGGCATGAAAGGATGGAGAAGACGGATTATTTCGTAAAAAACGAAATCAAATACTTTCAGCGCGTTTTCTTTCTTTTCCGGATTTGCGAAAAGCCGTTTTTGGCTTTCAATGAACCAGTCGCAAAAGTCGCCGCGCACAAATTCATAGAGAGAGTGGGCGGCCTCATGAAAGCGAAAGCCTTCCATAGACCCGTTTGCAGCCTCCGCAACGGCTGATAAGCGCCCTATTATCCATTTTTCGTCGTTTGACAGCGGCACGGCGTCAATGGAGGAATTTGAAATCGGCTTAAAAACCGGAGAATTCTGCATAGAGCGGAACCGCGCCGAATTCCATATCTTGTTGGCGAAATTTCTGCCGAGTTCGCATTTTTCGTCGCTATAGCGGATGTCCATCCCGACGGGAGCTATATAGATGATTGAGAAGCGCAGGGCATCGGCGCCGTATTTTGCTATAACATCAAGAGGGTCGGGAGAATTTCCAAGCGACTTGCTAAGTTTTCTGCCCTTGTCATCGCGTATGATGCTTGTGAAATAAACATTTCTGAACGGGATTTCCCCCGTGAACTCTATTCCCGCCATAATCATTCGCGCAACCCAGAAAAATATGATGTCAGGACCGGTTACCAAATCATTGGTGGGATAAAAAAAACTCAGGGTTTTGGTCTTTTCCGGCCATCCCATTATTGAGAACGGCCAGAGCCATGAGCTAAACCATGTGTCAAGAACATCATCGTCCTGTTTCCAATTTTCGGCGTCGCTCGGTGGTTTTTTCCCGACATAAATTTCGCCGGTCTTTTTATGGTACCATGCCGGGATCCGGTGCCCCCACCAAATCTGACGGCTTATGCACCAGTCTTTTATATTTTCCATCCAATGAAAATAGGTTTTGGTCCATCGTTCGGGGTGAAATTTTATTTCCCCCGAGCGGACGGCTTCGATTGCCGGTTTCGCAAGCTCTTTCATGCTGACGAACCACTGCTCGCTCACGCGCGGTTCTATCGGCACATCTCCGCGTTCGGAGTAGCCGACGCTGTGAACGTGGTCTTCGATTTTGGAGATCAGTTTCGCATCTCCCATGAGCCGAACCACTTTTTCCCTGCATTCAAAACGGTCGAGCCCGACAAATTCTTCTCCGGCGGCCTCGTTCATCGCGGCGTTCGGATTCATCACATTAAGTATCTCAAGTTTATGCCGCATGCCTACTTCAAAGTCATTCGGGTCGTGAGCCGGAGTGATTTTCACGCAGCCTGTTCCAAATTCAGGATTGGCATGCTCGTCGGCAATGACAGGAATCTTCCTGCCGGTAAGAGGCAAATCAATGGTTTTGCCTACAAAATTCTTATATCTTTCATCATTTGGATGAACGGCGACAGCTGTATCTCCGAGCATTGTTTCAGGGCGTGTCGTGGCTATCTCAAGATATCCTGAGCCATCGCTGAGAGGATATTTAAAATGATAGAAATATCCGTGGACTTCCTTATGGATAACCTCCTCGTCGGAGAGAGCGGTTTTTGAAACCGGACACCAGTTAATCATCCTGCGTCCACGGTAAATATACCCTTTTTCGTAGAGCCGGACAAAGACTTCGAGGACGGCGTTGCTGAGCCCTTCGTCCATCGTGAACCGTTCTTTTTCCCAGTCGCACGATGCTCCGATCTTTTTCAATTGTTTGATGATTGTTCCCCCGTAGAGTTCTTTCCAAGTCCAGACTTTTTTAATGAACTCCCCGCGCCCGAGCGTTTCCCTTGTCAAATTTTCCGTTTCGCGCAGATGCCTTTCAACACGCGCCTCGGTCGCTATCCCCGCATGGTCTGTTCCGGGAAACCAGCAGGCCTCAAACCCGCGCATTCGCCTCCATCGTATCAGGATATCCTGAAGCGTATTGTTCAGGACATGGCCCATCGTAAGAATGCCGGTTACATTCGGGGGGGGGATTACTATGGAATAAGGCTTCCTTTTTTCCGAAGGACTGCCTTTGAAAAGCCCTTTCCGCTCCCATAAAAGAAAATATTTTTCTTCCGTCTTAGACGGCTCGTAGGCCTTTGGCATTTCTATGTTATTGATTTTTTCGCTCATATTTTTTCGTCAAGATGTATGTTGTTTAATATTATCTCCGCTTTTTTCCAAAAGTCGGACCACTGGTCAAGCGGCGCTAAAAAAGAAAAGAAATAAATACTGCCGGTCGCGTCGTTGGACAGAATAACGAAATACTCCTGTGTCCCGCCGTCAGCCGAAGAGTCAGTCCTTATAAATCCAAACTCATTGAACATGTCTTTTTTCTTCTGCCACTCCCTGCTTATTTTGGCGGTCTTTTTACAGTTCTCTATAATTTCGCCGGCGTATTTTGAAGGAGACATATTCTTCTTCCCCGGAACGTCCTCAATCACAACGATATTGAGACCGGTTTTTAAGGCGATTCCGGCTTGGATGTTTTCCTTCGAGAGGATAAAGGCGTAACGTTTTTCTTTCGGTTTGTCTATATGATGAAAAAACCATTCGGAAGGCTTTGCGACATAAGCGTTTACATATGGCAGCCGAATCCATTCAAACCCCTGCGGAAGCTCCGACGGCCTTTCCGCAGAAAATGCGCTAAAAAATATAAGCGGCAAGGCTGCCGCGAAAATAAAAATTATTCCTTTTTTCATATCCAAACCCCTTATACTATAGGATTCGCAAAATAACATGTTAAAGCGTAATAAAAAGTGAAATTGATTGTGTTTTAAGTTTTTTGTGATAAGCATAAGAGCCAGTTGCAAAAGTCATAAACCGCGCCGTTGCAGATGCCATCGGAGGGCTCGCAAGTATTTCTGGCAGGGGCAATACCCGCGGCGGTCTTG
>JAGVIF010000537.1 GCA_020056205.1 Lentisphaeria bacterium
CAAGACCGCCGCGGGTATTGCCCCTGCCAGAAATACTTGCGAGCCCTCCGATGGCATCTGCAACGGCGCGGTTTATGACTTTTGCAACTGGCTCTTATAATATGCATGGTATAAGTTCAGTAAACCCCGCCCTTATTACTGAACTTATACATGTAAATATTCACCGAAAGGACCTGTCTGCGCGCCTGCCTGAGCGAGAACGCTCGCAGTCAGGCGGACACGCACAGGCGGAGTTCGGTGAATATTTACTATGCATGTCCCGATAAGTAATATTGTTCCGGAACGAGCTTTGTCCATCTGTTCCGACCGTAAAAAACAACAAAGAATTCAATGCCTACCGCCTTTTGCCTGAAAGGATGGACTCGATTTTGTGTGAAGGAGGCGTGGATTCCGAAGTTGCCGCCACCATTTTCCGGTTGACCGGCTACTTCTGAGAGCATTGCTATCAGGTTAAGGATATTTAAACTTAATATCCAACCTGTCTGCGTGTACGCACAGGCAGATAACGAACACGGAATATCCAATGTCCAAGTTAAGATTTCCCGGAAATGAATTCCAACCTGTCTGCGCGCCTGCCTGAGCGAGAACGCTCGCAGTCAGGCGGACACGCACAGGCAGATGGAAATCGGATGATTGAGGGATTGAAAAATAAATAAACCCCGGAATTTTTGACTTCCACAATCGGGACGATTATGTTACTTCAAAAAAATACAGGCCAGAAAATACATAAGCCAGAGGCTTGTGCTACTTCCTATAAATAATCAAGGAAAACCTGATAAACAAAAGATAGGCCGAACCGGTAAATCACTGGTACGGTCATCATAAACCGTTAGCCCGGCAAGATGAAGAAAGAATCGCCCGGTTTCTTTAGTCTCTTCCCCCGACCGCAGGGGTTGCTCACGGCTGCCGGTGTTGTTACGTGCGCGGCGACCTTGTTCGGCTTCCTTGGGCGGTTCTCATGGTTTCTGGACCTGTTCTCCCATTTTCGAGTTCAGTACCTGATCGGCCTGGCCATCCTTGGCGCACTCCTCCTGGTGATGCGCCGCCGCAAGACGGCCATCATGTTTCTGGGGTTCGCGTGCGTGAACCTCTTGCTTATACTTCCGCTGTATTTCGGCGGCCGGAATACATTGCCGCAGGGCGGTCACAACACCCTGCGGGCAATGTTGCTCAACGTAAACACACGTCTTGGGGATTCTGAACGGGTTAAGCGAGTCATCCGTGACGCTGATCCTGACATTCTTGTGCTGGAAGAAATCAGTTCTCAATGGATGGCAGACCTGGCATGGCTCACAAATTCACACCCGTATTGCCTTACGCAGCCAAGGGAGGACAACTTCGGGATAGGTCTTTTCAGCAAGTTCCCGCTTGCTGAGAGCGTGGTTGCTTACATTGGAAGTGCGGAAGTTCCCTCCATTCTGGCAACCATCAATACGGGGCAGACAAACCTGCGTGTTATCGCAACCCATCCGCTCCCACCCGTCGGTCGCGGCTACTCGCGGTGGCGGAACGAGCAACTTGACCAACTACCGGAACATGTCCAGTCGTCTTTGCCGTTAATTCTACTTGGCGACCTCAACATATCCCCGTGGAGCTACCACTTCCGGAGACTCCTGAAGCGCACCGAACTTCGGGACAGTTCGCAGGGATACGGAGTCCAGCCAACTTGGCCAAACTACAACCCTCTGCTCCGCATCCCGATTGACCACTGCCTTCACTCGATGCACATTGTCATCATAGACAGGAGTATCGGACCAGACGTATCGTCAGATCACTACCCTGTGATTATTGACTTTGCGATAACGGATGAATCAACGGAAAAGGTACCAACAAGACAAATCCAGCGTACGCGCTAAACCGCGCCGCCGATTCGCGACGTTAAATTATGATAAAACATACTGATGGCTATTGATTCGGAAAAACGGACATACTTCAGTGAATAAAGAATTTGCGAAAATCGCAACACCTTGGAGATAACAATCATAAGAGCCAATTGCAAAACTCAAACCCGATGCCGACCTGTCTGCGTGCCACGCACAGGCAGATGAAGGAGATTATGAAATTCAGAGGAGCCGCAAAACCGGAGGCATACCCGAGAAGGCGCCGATCGATATCGCGCCACGAAACAGGATCCCGTTCTCAATAGACTTTACCTCGAAGCGCCGGAGGCATTCGGGTCAAAGATGCGTCCAAGCAGTTCGGACTTTATAAAAGAATTTGTTGCCAAGAGTCCGTCTTGGGGATAATTCTTTTTCCCGTAAAAATCTGAAACCTCTCCTCCGGCCTCCTCAACGAGCAATACGCCCGCGCAGATATCGTAATCCATCAGATTCATCTCCCAAAATCCTTCAAGCCTGCCGCATGCCACATAGGAAAGGTCTATGGCGGCTGAGCCGTATCTTCTTATTCCTCTGATTTGCGGGACAATCTCGGAAAAATATTTTAGATTGTTGTCCTTGAGTCCGGCGCGCACGCAGGTAAAACCGGTGGACAGCACCGACTCAATCAATTTTTTTCTGGTTGAGACGGATATCCGCCTGCCGTTCAGAAAGGCGCCGGATTTTTTTTCAGCGCTGAAAATTTCCCTGAAAACCGGCGCATTAACGACTCCGGCCACAATCTCTCCCCTGTATTTCAAACCTATTGACACGGAATAAAATGGCTGCCCGTGAAGATAGGATGTCGTTCCATCAATAGGGTCAATCACCCACAGATAATCTGAATTCAAATTTCTTTTGCCTCCCTCCTCGCCGTAAATGCCGTGTTCAGGATACTTTTTAAATATTTTTTCAACTATAAAAGATTCAACGGCGCGGTCGGCCTCCGAAACAAGATCCTTTTCGTTCTTGTAATCTATCAGGAGTTTTTCGTTCTTCATGCTCTCCGCGAGAGCGCCGGCGGCGCTGGCAATATCCACGATAAAATCTATTGGAGGATGTTTCATTTCGCAGACCTCGGATGAGCCTTTTTATAGGCGGTTTTAAGGCGTTCCGCGCTGATATGAGTGTAAATCTGCGTCGTGCTCAGGCTCGCGTGCCCGAGCATTTCCTGAACGCTCCGAAGGTCGGCTCCGGCGTCAAGCATGTGAGTGGCGAAGGAATGTCTAAGCTTGTGCGGTGTCATGTCGCGCGGGAGTCCGGCAAGCGAAAGATAGCTCTTGAAATATCTCTGGAATGAACGCGGGGTAAGCTGTCCGCCTGACTTGTTGAGAAAGAGCGGGGCATTCATCCCCCCTTTTCCGAAAAAAGAATTTCTCGCCGAAATATAATTTTTCAACGCCGCGACTGCGGGCCTGCCAAGCCCCGCTATTCTCTCTTTTTTCCCTTTTCCGCGAACCTTCATTACGTCTCCGATAAGGTCTATGCTTGAAAATTTCAATGACAACGCCTCGTTTATTCTGAGCCCGCCGCTGTATATGGTTTCAAGTATGGCGATATCCCGCAGTTTTGCGAAATTCGCAAATGCGGGGTCTTTGTCTTCGCCTTCGCCGCCGCCCCTGCTCCAGTAGGCAGATGGCGCCGTCATTAACGCTTCTATCTGTTGCGCGGACATATATTTCGGCAGTTTTTTGTCCCTTTTTGGTGTTGCGAGCCCGGCGAATGGATTTTTACGGACGGCATTTTCTCTCAGGAGAAATCTGTAAAAGGCGCGCAGCGCGGATATTTTGCGCATGACGGATATTTTGGATATTTGTTTTTTTTGGAGGTCGGAAAGAAAGAGGCGCGCGCCTATTAAATCCGCCGAATCCCATAAAATTTCATCATCGCGGGAAGGGTCTTTGGAAAATGCGAAATTCGCAAATTGTCTTATATCCAGGCAGTAGCCGGAAACCGTATGGATTGACGCATTCCTCTCGCTCTCAAGATAAGATATAAACAATGCGAGTTTTTTATCAGATATGTTCATGATTTCGCATTTTTTTAACAATTCTTCCCTTGAAATATCTCCTCTTCCCTGTTACCTTTTCAATTTTAAAAGGAAAACCAAAAATTCAGAGATGCATATGAAAATAACCTGCTTACTGTCGAGTCCAAGAAAAAACGGGAACAGCTCGTATCTTGCAAAAAGAATTTGCGAGAAGGCTTCCGCGCAAGGCTCCAAAGTCCAATACTTTAACCTGAACACGCTCAATTACAAAGGCTGTCAGGCGTGCATGGCCTGCAAGAGCGGCAGTGAAAAATGCGTCATGCCGGACGATTTGACGGATGTCCTTGATTCTGTGGCTGAAGCTGATCTGCTTGTGCTGGCAACGCCGGTTTATTTCGGCGATGTCAGCGCCCAACTGAAGGCTTTTATTGACAGGACATTTTCCTATCTCGTGCCTGATTTCTACTTCAGCGACACTAAAAGCCGCCTCAAGCCCGGCAAAAAGCTTGTCTTTGTTTTAACGCAGGGACATGAAGACAAAAACTCTTTCGCCGACATATTCCCGCGCTATGAATTTTTCTTCGGCTGGTACGGTTATTCCCAATGCATGGAACTCAGGGGAACAGGCCTCCTTGATGAAAAAGATGTTCTTCTGAAAAAAAATATTCTCAAGGAAGCCGATGAGATCGCCGAAAAAATACTTTCTTAGTTTATGAACGAGCAAAACAATTCCGCTCCGTCAATCGCTATCGTAGGCAGACCTAATGTGGGGAAGTCCTCTTTATTCAACGCGTTTTTGAAGCGGCGCGTGGCAATTGTCCACAGCCAAAGCGGTGTAACTCGGGACAGAATCGCCGCTGTTTGCGAATTTCGCAACAAAAAATTCCAGTTGTTTGACACTGGCGGCCTCTCGCTCTACGAGGGAGAGTCCACATCAAAAGAGGAGTGGGCGGGGGAAATTAAAAAGCAGGTAGAGGTCGCGATAGAATCCGCTAAAAAAATAATTTTTGTAGTGGAAGCCGGAAACCTTACTCCTCTTGATATCGACATAGCATCAAAATTGAGAGTGTCCGGCAAGGAAATTTTTCTGGCGATAAACAAATCCGACAACGATGCGGCCATCTCCAAATCTGCGATTTTCGCAAAACTCGGTTTTGAAAAAGTATTTCACGTCTCGTGCGTTCACAACGCCGGAATAAGCGACCTCGCCGCCTCTGTCACATCTGATTTTCCGGTGTGGAAAGAAGATTCGCTCCCACCTCTCAAAATCGCGGTTGTGGGCAGGCCTAACGTCGGAAAATCATCGCTCGTCAACAGTTTTCTTCGCGAAGAACGGGTGATTGTAAGCCATCTACCCGGAACCACGCGGGACGCCATCGAATGCCGCAAGAGAATTGAAATCGGAGGCGAAACTATAGATGTCGCGTTCGTTGACACCGCCGGACTCAGGCAAAAAAGAAAAGCCGACACCGCTGTCGAATTTTTCAGCATCGAGAGAACGGAAAAGGCCATAAAGGCGTCTGATGTGTTAATCCTTGTCCTTGAAGGCTTTATTGATGGGGCAAGCGCGCAGGACAGGAAAATCGCGAACCTCGCGAGGGAATCCGGACGCGGCGTAATCATTGCCGTGAACAAGTGGGATCTCTGCAAGGGAATAAGCCGGCACGAGTGCACAGCGCGCATCCGCGCGACGCTCCCCTTTCTGAATTACGCGCCTATTGTCATGACCTCATCCAAAAACGGCGATGGCATCAATGCTCTTTTCAGCGCCCTTCTCGAACTGCGCTCGACGCTCGCCTTCAAGCCCCCTACCCCGATTGTGAACAGGGTTCTCGAAGAAGCCTTTAACGTATGCCCTCCACCGTCCTCCGGCAGAAGTTCTTTCAAGATTTATTACGCAACATATCTCGGAGGGGTTCCCCCCCAGTTCCTGCTTTTTTGCAATAATTCAACGCTATGCCCGACGCACTATCTGAAATATCTCGAAAACTGTCTCAGGAAAAAATTCGTTTTCGCCGGATATCCTCTCTCTTTTCAACTCAGGGCAAAGAAAAAAAACCGCTGATTTATTGTTAGAATCGAAAAATATCTCACACGAAGGCACGAAGAACGCAAAGAAATTCAAAAATATTTTTGACAGGATTACAGCGGCCAATTGCAGGACTCATTGTTCAGTATTGGATACCTGATTCCGTGAAGGCATTCCCCGGCGGCGCAAATGCGAAGCAATAGTCTCGCGTCAATCGTAAATTATCGTTGACACGGCGCTATCGCGATCCGCGGAACTTTTTCAAAAAAAAACTGTCTGTATTGGAGTCGCTGATTGGCATTGGAATGATTGAAATAATGGGAGTTGTATAAGTATGGAATTTTCAAACTACAAAATTTTATGGCATATCCTGTGGATCGCGCCTCTTGCGGTTTTTATTTTGAAACGCTCGCGCTTTTTGCGTGAAAAGGGAATGTCCGCAATGCTCGGAGAGAGGAAAAATTCAAATCAGTTCAATACGCTTTCGAAGACGCGGCGCGGACTGAGAACCGCCCTGCTGACGACAGCCTTTCTGCTCGCCATGATAGCCGCGGCCAGACCATTGTGGGGGAAAAAGATTGTTCCGTTCACGAGCAGCGGCCGCGACATCATGCTCGTGGCCGATGTCTCAAAAAGCATGCTTGCGGACGATATAAAACCTTCGCGAATGGATCATTCCAAATGGTTTCTCAAACAGATTATTCTGTCCTGTCCAAGCGACAGATTCGGCGTGGCGGCATTTTCCGGCTCGGCTTTCCTTGAGTGCCCCCTCACCGTTGACAAAACTACCCTCAACCAGGCCATAGACGAACTCAAACCGGGTTACATCCCGCTCGGAGGCACAAATATTCAGAACGCCATGGAAACGGCGCGTGAAGCTTTTCGCGCCGCCGAGAGCGGGAACCGCGCCATCATCCTGATAAGCGACGGCGACGAATTACAGGGCGATAGCGCGTCGGTGTTGAAAAAGTTGAAGGAATCAAATATCCCGGTATTCGTTGTCGGGATAGGCAATCCGTTTCAGAAGACTCCAATTTCGATAAAAGATGAATACAACAAAAATTTATTTTTGCGGAATTCGCAGGGGGAAATTGTCCAAAGCTCTCTTAATGAGGCGCTTCTAAAAAAAATAGCCGTTGAAACAAATGGAATCTATGTTCGTTCAACTACAACCGACCCCGGATTGGAGCCGATAATTGACCGCGCGAAAAAACTTGTTCCGGAAAAGTATTCTTCAGGAAACAATACACGCCCTATTGAAAGATTTCAGATACCTCTTGCCGCCGCCATACTTCTTTTGATGATAAGGCTCGCGATAGGCGAGAGAGCGAAGCCTTCCGCATTACTGCCCGCTCTCCTGATTGTCATCTCTCCGCAGTCGGGCTCGGCTGATGAAAACCAGCCGGCTGACAGCGAAAAAATTGTTTCGCAGTCAGGTCAAGAGATGAAAGAATCCCCTGAAAAGTCGTCCGAAATGGACGCTTTGAAGAAAGAAAACCCGTCCGAGATATTCAACAAGGGGCTTGAAAAACAGTCGGAAGAAAATTTTGACGAGGCCGCGCAACTCTACTCTATGGCGGCGGGAAACTCAAAGTCCGACGCCGAGACGAAAAAGAGGGCATTTCAAAATCTCGGCGTCATTGAACATCTCAAGGGACGGGAAACGATTCAAAAAGACCCCAAGAAATCTCTCGAATTCTTTTCGACCGCGGAGGAGATGTATAAGGAATCCATGAGAGCGGAGAACGACAAAGGAGACATCTCATCTAACCAGCAGATTCTCTTGAACGATATCGAAAAGGCGAAAAAAATAATTGAAGAACAGAAAAAAGAACAGCAGGCCAAACAAAACGCCAAAAAAGAGATCGAAAAAGCCGGTAAAGAGAACAAGGACGCCTCCGAAAAGCCACAGGACAATAAGGAAAAAGATGAAGCCAAATCACAGGCCGAAAAAGCTCAAAAAGCCGTTGATGAATACAAAAAACAAAACGAAAAAAATCAAAACAACGCAGGAAAAGAGAAGGCGGATAAAGTCAAGGACGAGCTTGAAAAGGCAAGCTCCGAACAAAAAAAAGACAATTTCGACGCTGCCCAGAAATATATAGACAACGCGTTGAGAGAACTTTCCGACAAAGACGAAAAACAAAAAAACGAGAACGAAGAAAAAACTCCCTCCAATGGAGATAAAAAAGACAACCAGGCTCCCGAAAAGGAATCTCAACCAAAACCTCTCCCTCCCCCGCAAGGTGAAAAAAAAGATGATAAGAACATAGACCCGGCGCAAGCCGCCGCCCTCCTTGACCTCATGGCCAAAGACGAAAAAAATCTCAGAGACGAACTCAAACGAAGGATGAATGAAAATTCAAGAATTAAAGATGTCGAAAAGGATTGGTGAAAAAATGCCCGCGAAAGAAAAGAGAATCCTGAAATTATATTTGATTTCAGTTTTTTTCACCGGACTATTCGGACTGCCGCTGTTTGCCGGAGAAGTCAACATCGAAATAGTCCCGCAACCACTCGTAAAAGGAGAAGTTGCGACGTTAAATTTAACCAGCGTGAAAAAAGCGCCGGAGATTGCGGAATTCCCTGAAGTGGACGGAATAAAATGGATGGGGAAAAGCGGACAAACAAGCAGGACACAAATTATCAATTTTAAGACATCGAAAAGCGAGACAACCGTATACAGATTCATTCCTGAAAAAATTGGAGAAATAAAAATCCCCGCTCTCAACGTGAAATTGGGCGGAAAAAAGTTCACCACAGATCCGTTCACAGTGAACGTCGTATCAGGAAATATCGCCGATTCATCATCTGATAATGAGCCCGAATCTCTCCGTGATTTTATCTTCGTAAAGGCATTTCCGCTTTCAGACAAAAAAGAATTTTACGTCGGCGAGGAAATTCCGTTCGAGATCAGGGCATATTCTTTGAGCAGCATACGGATCGAATATTCATGGCCTGAAATTGAAGCGCCGAATATCGTATTTCGGGATTTTAGTTCAATCAACAGGGAAAATGCGAAATTCGCAAATTACACCGCATCATCTCAAACCCTGAACGGAAAAACCTACAGCGTGTACAGCTTCAGAACCGCGATAAAAGCCATTTCTCCGTGCGAATTGAAGGGGAAGATAAACATCATGTCGAGAATAATCCTTCCAAGACAAAGAGGGAAACAGCGTTCTTCAGACCCCTTCGGGGATTCATTTTTTGACGGTTTTTTCAGCGACGGATTTTCGAGTTATGAGAAACGAGATTATCAGTTGTCGTGCGATTTTCCCGATATAAAAATAGACGCGCTTCCGGCATCTCCGCCCAATTCTCTTTTCACCGGGCTTGTCGGAGACTGGAAACTTTTATATGAATTCCCGGATACAAAAAA
>JAGVIF010000079.1 GCA_020056205.1 Lentisphaeria bacterium
CAAGACCGCCGCGGGTATTGCCCCTGCCAGAAATACTTGCGAGCCCTCCGATGGCATCTGCAACGGCGCGGTTTATGACTTTTGCAACTGGCTCCTTAACTTAGCGCCATTCCATCCCGACCCCGACAAGGCCATAAGCCTAAGTGTAAATATTCACCGAAAGGACCTGTCTGCGTGCCTGCCTGAGCGAGGACGCTCGCAGTCAGGCGGACACGCACAGGCAGGCAGGGTTCGGTGAATATTTACTATTCGGCATCAGCCTTGCCTTCCTTCAATGGCGCACAGGAGAATTGCCCCCGCAATCCCAAGCCGCCTGTCAAGCAATCCATTTACATCCATTGAATAATCAAGATTTATCTTCATTATAAAAGGATTGAAGTTTTGTTTGAAAAGGCAAACTTGCCTGCCATTCACCACTCCGTGATAGTTCTGCGGAATCAGGTTGGTCAGGAAACGACGAATCAGTGCGAGAATTATGCTGTCCTCTTGGATTAACCCTATTTCTCTGTCTTCTGTATCCATTATTATCCACTCATCTTTAATAATGGATTTCATTCCCTTTCTTTTCAATGCGCCAACTTTAGTGTTATTGATAGGATCAAAAACGTCATATACGGCTGAAAAATCTATTATCTGCCGCGCGCGAATAGTTAAAACTTCAGTCTGCATATCTTCAGCGGTATAGATTCTTATATCTTCTTTCAATTTGAACGCTTTCTGTTTGGAATAGAACGCAACCTTGCCGTCGGGGTCATAAATGTGGAATGCGGCGCCAAGCAGTTTGAATACCTTTCTGCGCACAAGATAATTTGTGTGCTGAAAGACCTGCGGGAGAGCGGATTGCTCGCGCGGCGCGTTGTTGTCAGGCATTGTTTTCTCCTTTGTTTATTTGCAGGGAACGGTGGCGGTATCCGCTCCTTCTTTTTCCGGTTTAAGATGTTTGCAGCAGCCAATTGAACCTTTGTTAAGACTGCATTTCGGGCATTTTTCGGCATCGGGCTTGCAGCATTTTTCAGAGTCTTTGATTTCTCCGCATTTGAGGCAAACTTTCTGTTCGGCTGAAACATCGGCAGGCTTGTTTTCCGCGCTTGCAACCACTTTATCTTTGCCTCCCCCCTTACAACCGCATGTCTCACAGGCCGACAAACTTACGCTTAGACAGAGAGCCGCCAACGCAACGACACTCAAACCGAGATTTTTTTTCATTTTCTTCTCCTTCCTTTGTTAATTTATATTATCTACAAGCTTTAAGTATAACCTATGCTTACGGAGGATTCAAGTCGTGTCTTTTTATTTTTCAAAGTGGTTCACCAGTTTTTCTTTCTGTGCGACTGGTAAAATTCCTTGTCCCATCCGATGAGTTTTCCATCTTCGAAGACGAGCGGAAGGCATTCATCTGCCGTGATGCTTCCGTCGAACCAGATGGGCCATTCGTAGAAGAATAGAATATTTTCGGAGCAGTAGATTTCTCCTTCGACGGGGGTTTCTCCGAGCGCGGCGATGGCTTCCTCTTTGGACATTCCAAGTTTTAATTTCGATTCGTTGTTACTCAGCGTCAGGCATGATGCCAGGATTACGGCGGCAAAGAGGGCGATAATTATTTTTGTCATTTTTTATTTCTCCTTTAAATTTGACTATTATTTAAAATCCCAGATCCGGCTGTGAAACGCCCCAATCGTCGTCATCATTTTTTTTAGAATCTTTTTGGCGCTTTTCGCTTTTTGTTTTTTCTTTTGCGATTTTCGCAGGTTTTGCGGGTGCGGGGGCAGGTTGAATTGCGGGAGGAGCGGCATCGGCGAGGGCAGGGGAGGGGGACGGCTGCGGTTTTGCGATTTTCGCAGATTCATCGTTGTTGGTTCCCCCTTGAACGGGCTCTGATTTCTCATCTTGGGGTTCGGCGGTTCCAATGAATTTAAAATCGGTGATTTTTTTGTTTGTCAGCTTTACGCCCTTTGACTTTGGCGTCCTCATCGGCTGCTGCTCAAAGTCAAGAATGATTGATTTATGTTTTTGTCTTGGCGCCGGCTCGAAAATACATTCGTAGATACTGCCCTGTTTCGTGTTGAACAATTGCAGACTGCAGGACGGCGGACAGACGCCGTATTCCTTGTCTGTTATGAATTTGCTGATGACAGTGCGTTTTGCGTAATAGGCTCCAGTTGTTTTGTCTTTGTAAAGGATATTGAAGACGGTGTTTTTGTCATGTTTGCACAGATAAAACAGCTTGTCCACAAAGAGTTTGCCGGGAATTGCGACGAGCTTGTATTTGCCGCTTTTTTCCACGCAGAGTATGCGGTCGTATTCATTGCAAGTTATTGTCTCATCGTTCTTTATATCCGTTCCAACGAGGCAGTTTTTTCTGTCCCATCCGACTTTAATGTTATTGAGGGCGACTTGCTTGACATCTATCCTCTCGAAGGATTCTATTTTTGTTTTTCTCCCAAATCTCTTCGCGAATTTGTCAATCAGGCCGGAGATGTATTTTATCGTGAAATTCTTTATTCTTTTGAGATTTTTTTCCGCTTCCTGAATGGCGCGGACGATGTCGTCTATGTCCTGTTTGTTTTTGTTGATGTCGAAGAGGGAAATTCTTTTAATCGGTATCGCGAGGAGTTTTTCGATGTCCTCAACTGTGAGATTTCTTATAAAAAGTTTTTTGAATTTTTCAAGCCCTTTTCGAACTTCGGAGATGACCAACTCATAGCTTTCGCATTCTTCGATGCGTTTGTATATGCGGTTTTCTATAAAGATTTGCGCGAGAGTTTTTTCGTGGAGGCGTTCTTTTAGTTTTCCCGTCTCTATTTCAAGTTCGCGTCTGAGGTATTCGACGAGCCTTTCGGTGCAATGCCTTAAGACTTGGGTAACTGTCATTATTTCCGGTCTATTTTCATTTATCACGAGGATGTTGGATGAGACGGTGACGGAGCAGTCGGTGTATGCGTAGAGGGCGTTCAGGGCTTTTTCGGGGTCGTAGCCGCGTTGAGGGATTATTTCTATTTCGACTTTTCCGGCGGTAAAATCGTTTATTGACGCAATTTTAATTTTGTTCGCGTTAGCCGCTTTTTCTATTGAGGCGATGAGAGATTCCGTGGTCGTGGTTGCGGGGATTTCTCTTATTACAAGGTTTCTGCCGTCTATGTCTATTTTCGCGCGGAGGGTTATTTTTCCGGCGCCGTCCTGATAATCGGAGACATCCATTATTCCGGCCTGAAGGAAATCAGGGTAGAGTTTGAAGGGCTCATTTTTCAGGATCGCTATTTGAGCTTCAAGCAGTTCTCCGAAATTGTGCGGAAATATTCTTGTCGTCATTCCCGGCGCTATTCCCTCGTGTCCGAGCATGAGAACTGACGGAATTTTAGCCGGCAGATAGACGGGTTCCTTGTTTCTGCCGTCATACGATTCGGTGAATTCGGTGATATCCGTGTTGAAGAGAGTTTCTTTTGCCAGTTCGGTCAGGCGGCACTCAATGTAGCGCGCGGCGGACGCCTGATCTCCGGTGAATATATTCCCGAAGTTTCCCTGTTTTTCTATGAAATATTCCGTGTTGGCAAGAACGACAAGCGAGCCGTATATGGATTGATCCCCGTGGGGGTGGAACTGCATGCAGTGTCCTACGATATTTGCGACTTTGTTAAATCTTCCGTCGTCCACTCTGCGAAGAGACCAGAGTATTCTGCGCTGGACCGGTTTAAGTCCGTCATTGATATCGGGGATGGCTCTGTCCTTTATCACGTAGGACGCGTATTCCATGTAGTTGCTCTCAACGATTTTTCGAAGGTGGGTGTTTTCGGCGGTTTTCGCAGTTGAGATTTTCGGCGGGCTGTTGTTTCCGTCGTTTTCAATTTTTGCGTCTTCGTTTGGGACGGGGCTTTCTTCGTTAAGAATGGCCTCGTCATCGTCTTTAGTATTTTTCTTTTTGGCGGTCATTATATTAAATTTTTTAGTATGTAGTCTCTTCTTTCGGGTGTATTTTTGCCCATGAAGAACTCGAGCATTTCCGGAATGCCTTTCATGTGGTCAACTGTTACGCTGATAAGCCTGATGTCCGGCCCTATGAATTGTCCGAATTCGGACGGAGAGATTTCGCCGAGCCCCTTAAATCTTGTTATTTCGGCCTTGTTTTCGCCAAGTTCGCGGACTGCCGTTTGTTTTTCAATATCGTTGTAACAGTAGATGGCCTTATGTTTATTGCGGACTCTGTAGAGCGGGGTTTCAAGGATGAAGAGGTGTCCTGCTGTGACGAGTTGTTCGAAAAAAGTGAGGAAAAATGTTATGAGGAGATTGCGGATGTGCAGTCCGTCAACGTCGGAATCAGTGGCGATTAGAATCTTTTGATATCGGAGGTTTTCCATATCATCCTCGATGTTTAACGCCTGCATTATGTAGTATAGCTCCTCGTTGTCGTAAATTTTTTCAAATTTTGTTCCGTATGTGTTGAGGGGTTTTCCGCGAAGGGAAAAGATTGCCTGAGTATTGACATCTCTGCTTGAAACTATCGAGCCTGCCGCAGACTGCCCCTCCGTCAGAAATATCATTGTGTCTTCGGCCTTCTTCGATTTGTCGCCGAGATGGTATTTGCAATCTCTTAAATTTGGAATTTTGAGCATCATTTTTTTTGCCTTTTCTTTTGAGAGGCGCTTGACGGCCTGGATATCTTTTCTGACCTGTTCGTTCAATTCCACTTTTTTCAATATGACTTCGGATATGGGAAGGTTACGGTGAAGGAAATTGGTAACGGCCTGTTTGACTGTTCCTACTATCCAGCTTTTTATGTCGGTGTTGCCGAGCTTATTTTTAGTCTGTGATTCAAAGACGGGGTCTTGGAGTTTTATCGCTACTGAGCCGATGATTCCGTTTCTCACATCTGAGGCCTCGTAATTTTTGCCGGCAAAGTCATTGACGGCCTTAAGCATCCCTTCCTTGAACGCCGAAAGATGCGTGCCGCCGTCTTTGGTGTGTTGTCCGTTGACGAAAGAGAAAATTTGTTCTCCGTAATTTGTGGTATGAGTGAAAGAGAACTCAATTGTTTTTTCCTGGTAATACATTGGCTGGTAAAGTTTTTCTTCTCCTGTTTCAGCCTCAATCATATCGAGGAGTCCATTTTTCGAAAAGAACCTTTCCCCATTCAGATAGAGAGACAAGCCTCCGTTGAGATAGGCGTAGTTCCACAGTCTTTTTCTGATAAATTCAAAATCGAAGGAGGAATTGGGGAACATTTTGGCGTCAGGGGTGAACTCGATAAAAGTTCCGTTCGGTTCATCGCAGTCGCCCCCTTTTTCGCCGATTAATTTGCCGTATTCAAAATTGGCTTTTTTGTATTTGCCGTCGCGGTATGAAATAGCCGTGAACTTTTCGGAAAGCGCGTTGACGGCCTTTGTGCCGACGCCGTTTAATCCGACGGAGAATTGAAAAACATCGGTGTTGTATTTTGCCCCTGTGTTTATTTGGGAAACGCAATCCACGAGTTTTCCGAGCGGTATTCCTCTGCCGTAATCCCTTGTTTGCGCTGTCCTGCCGTTGATGTCTACGTTTATCCTTTTGCCGTTTCCCATTATGTATTCGTCAACGCTGTTGTCTATAATTTCTTTCAGAAGAACGTAGATTCCGTCGTCGGGATGAGAGCCGTCTCCCATCCTGCCGATATACATTCCCGGCCGCAACTTTATGTGCTCAAGGGAACTTAATGTTTTGACCTTGCTTTCGTCGTAAATTTCGATTTTCTGGTTCATCTTTAAAACTCTTACCGTTTTGAACGAAATTTATATCCTATTTTTCAAAACTCCAGTTTAAATAAATGAAAATGGCTGTAAATTCGCCGGATAATTATGAAAATTGCCTTAATAAGCGATATACACGGCAATATACACGCCTTGAGAGCGGTTTATTCGGAACTTCTGAAAAAAGGTTTTGATGAAATTGTTTCGCTTGGCGATGTGGTTGGATATTGCGCGAGCCCCGCTGAATGCATAGATTTTCTTGCGGAAAGGGGCATAGAGGGGGTCTGCGGCAATCACGACTATTACACATATTCAAGGAAAAAGGACAAGATTCAGCCTTACGCCGAGTATGTTGTCAAGTGGATGCAGGATACTCTTGACAAAAAATATTTGGACTGGCTCAGCAAAATGCCGTTCAAGATGGATATCGAAAA
>JAGVIF010000222.1 GCA_020056205.1 Lentisphaeria bacterium
TACCTATCAAGCTAAAGCAAGGTTGAACTCATTTGAACACCCAATATCCAACACTCAATCTCCAACCGACGAAGGACAGAAATAAACTTGGATATTGGATATTCAGTTCAAAAGACCTTAACCTGACAGCAATGGCGTGGAGGGCCACGGTTTTGCCCTTGGCAAGCGTCGCTTCGCTCGGCAAGGCCGTGGCCGGTTATTTTCACGGTAGCGGCCACGAATAACTCGTTCGGTTAATATTTACTATTTGATAATGAGTCCGGTGGTGTCGTCGGTTTTTCCGGATGAGCCTCCGTCGGCGCCCGGAGTTGCCGTGCCTGATACGACTTTAAAAGTCGGCAGATAGCGATAGTATACTTCAAGCATAAGAGTGCAGAGGGCTGTCGCGTAAATATCTATATTAAGCTTAGAGCCTAAAGAGTGTGTATTTTCACCGTGTTGATCTTGTTTTGCCTTTGAATATTTTTCGCGAACTGAACTCCAATGCCCGTCGGATTCCTGTTCCTTTATTAGCGCCGTTTGGAATTGGTCATTCCATTGTTTCCAGACAGGTCCGCTTCCGTCGTATGCCTGGAAGATTGCCTGCGTCTGATAATACCATTGATACAGCGGCCAATCTTTAGACCCCGCATAACTATCAATGTTTTTCCAGTCGCATTTCATAAGTCCTCCGTTAGCCGTCTCCTCCAACCATTTAACACTGGTTTTGGCTTCTCTTGATTTTCCTTCTCCGAATAGTTGAAGGCAAAGAGAACCGGCGGCAGACATGGTGGCGGATGGGTTGCCAACTCTGGTTCCATTGGAATACCTGAAACCTCCTGCTCCTTCACAATACATAACATCTTTCATTCCCTTAATGCTATTCTCAATGGCTTTTTCGAGTCCCGGTGTGGTGCAGCCTGCGGCGAACGCGGCCTTGAGAGCCTGATAGTGCCAAGCGCTGACGGACAAGTCATATCTTGGAACACCAGAGATTGTCCTTGGATTTTTCGGATCGGCTGCCGAAAGGCCGTTGTTATGGTTATAATTGTATCCGCCGAGGTTATTTTGTCCCTTAACTAAGGTTTCTGTCATTGTGTTCATAGCGACTTCGACCATCGGAATTTTTGTGAGCGCGTAGGCTTCAGAAAGGGCGTAAGCGACAACGGCGTGGCCATAAGCGTTTGCGTCGTCTTTTACAAGTCCGTTTCCGCCTCTTGTATTGACCATTTCAATCAATTTTTTTATTGCTTTTAATATGCAGGCGCCATATTCCTGTGATTGCGGGGTTTCTCCGTGCGCGAGAAAGGCAAGGAGGGCGGCGCCTGTCAGGAAGGCTTTGGCTTTGGCTTCGTCACCCCAACTTCCGTCGGGATTCTGGTGGTCCCGTAGCCAGCGAAGACCTTTGTCAACGCCCCTTTCACTTTTTTGTGAGCCGCCGTATTTTTTTACCCCTTTTTTTCTGCCGGCTCCGGAGCGGAGCGCCATTACGCCGGGCAGGACGAGAGCCGAATTGGATGGAGCAATTGTCATTACATTTGGCATAACGACATCTTGCATCGGCGCGTCTACCGTGGGCACGTCGTCAACTTCCACCTGAACGTCAACGGCAACGTCCGGTCTTTCAATCTCCATTTCCTGGTCAACTTCCACTGTTTCCTGCTTGGGCGGCTCGGGAATCTTCTCGATTTCCCTTATGTCAACTTCGGTCATTTCAACCTCTATATCCTTCCTGCTGTCAGGGGGATCAAAAATAATAATTGTTCCGAGCAGAGTTAAGGCTATAGCATGGAATATTATTGAGACGACAGGCCCTGTTACATGGTCTTTTATATCCTGAATGGTTATGCGGCGCGCCGCCTCAACTTCGTGATAGCTGGCGTACTGTTGTTGCTGCTCTTGCGGATTTTTCGGAGGTATTTGCTGTTCCTGATTCATGAGTATATTCTCCAATTAAGAAAATGTTACAAAATAAATTTCTCTACTTAACCAAGGGCAAGAATAGCCCTTATTTAGCTCATATTCAAATTAAAATAAAGAAAAATTTTAAAAACAGCAAAAAATGCTTATAAATATTCA
>JAGVIF010000158.1 GCA_020056205.1 Lentisphaeria bacterium
CTCGACATACCGCTTTGGGTATGCCTCCGGTTTTGTGGCTCGTCTGAATTTCACAATCTCCTTCATCGGCGCTGGTTTTGACTTTTGCAATTGGCTCAACATATTGATAATAAAATAATAAACTCATTCTTGCATTTGCGCCGCCGCGGATGCCTTCACGGAATCAGGATTCTGTAAAAAACTCTTGAAAAAAGCGTTTTAAAAACTATTTTTCAGGAAACACTAAAAAAAATATGGTTCCAAAGTTTGCGATTTTCGCGGCATTATTTTTTCCGGCCGCATCCTTGTTTGCCGACGGCAAACTTGTTACGTGTTCCCCTGACGGCGGCAATGCCGACTGCGCCCCGGAAACCTTGCAGGAAAAAATCACCGATGATGCCGCTGTCGTCTTAAAGCCCGGAACATATAAAACAGCTCTCACCCTCAAAGGGAACAGGATTTCAATAAGAGCCGAAGATAAATCATTCATTCCGGGGATAAATTTCTCCGGAACAGCCCTGCGCGTGGAGAATGTATACGCGGGCTATCTTAAAACCGACTCTTCCTTCAGCGTTGAAAATTCCGTGATAGTCCGCCTTGAACTATCGTCAGGGAAAAATGCTCTTAAGTCAAAAATTTCAAACTCCGTATTCGCTCTCGTAAATATAAGCGGCAGGCATCACGTAGAGGTCTCAAACTGCGACATTATTGATCCGAGAGACAAGAGCAGTCTGATTTGTCCGATAAACATAAAAAGCGACAACGGTTCAATCTCCATAAATTCGTCCATAATCTACTCAAAGGCATCGGTATTCTACATTTTCGCCCGCGCAAAACTGTCTTTTTTCGATTGTATCGTATTCGGGGAACAAGGATTATGCACGATTGAGAAGATTTCCGGAGGCGGCGCTAAAAAGCAGAGAGTCAGCATAAAATCAATAGATGAGTTGAAAAAAATCTTTCCCGGGATAACCGTAAAAGGAAAATTTTCGCAGGAAAAACCACTGCTCTCAATTTTCCCGAAATGGGCGAAGGAATGGAGCAATTGCGCCTTTCCCGCCGAAAACGGGCTTGGAGCGAGGCTCGACAAGGATGGATTCCCCGTAAAATGAACGCGTCAAAACAAAACAATATAGCCGCCTTTTTTTTTAATTCAGCGTCCGTATATTCGGGAAACGCGGCTCTTTATTTTCCGCGCAAGCGCCTTTTTTTGGGGGGAAATTACGGCAGCGCGACATTCGCGGAAATCGCGAATCTGACATCGTTTTACGCTTGCGAATTTCGCAAAAGCGGAGTCCGGCGCGGGGATAAATCTCTTGTAATGCTCAGGTATTCGCCGGAGTTTATAGCCGCCGTCTTCGGTCTTTTTTCCGTCGGCGCGGTTCCGGTTCTGATAGACCCCGGCATGGGTTTTTCACGCTTGCTTCATTGCATATCGAAGACGCGCCCAAGAGTTTTAGTCGGAATATTGCAGGCTCACTGGGCAAGTTTTGTTTTCAAAAAATATTTTGAATCCGTAAAAATTTCATTCTCAACCGGAAGCCTCTCCGCTTTTTTGGGAATAAAAAAACTGCCGCCGGTCGAGAGTTTCGCGTCATATTCCGGCGTTGCGAAAATCGCAGATTTTTCAACGGCCGATGTCTCCGCTTCAGACCTTGCCGCGATCGTTTTCACCACCGGCAGCACGGGTCCCGCGAAGGGGGTGGAATATACTCACGGAATTTTTATGGGGCAATTGGGGATTATCCGCGATTCCTACGGAGCCGGCCCTGAACACGTTGATATGCCGTGTTTTCCATTGTTCGCGATGTTCAGCCTTTGTCTGGGAATGCCGTGCGTCATCCCCGATATAAATCCTTCAAAACCCGCGGCGGCGCGTCCCGAAAAAATAGTTGAAGCCGTAAAAAAATTCAACGTGTCTTTTTCTTTCGGATCGCCCGCACTATGGAAAAATACAGCCCAATATTGCGTGGAAAACAATATACGGCTTGACTCCATCAAAAAAATCCTTATGGCCGGCGCGCCAATCTCGGAAAAAGTTCACAGCTTGGTAAAAAAAATTATAAACGAAAAAGGAGAAACTATCGCCCCTTACGGCGCCACCGAGGCGCTTCCAATCGCGAATTTCGCAGGCAGCGAGATGCTTGCGGAAACCGCAATAGAGACGGCAAACGGAAAAGGCTACTGCGTCGGGTATCCCGTTAAAGATGCTGAAATAAGGATAATCAAAATCACGGATGCCCCTATATCCGGCATTGAAACGGCCGAAAAAATCACGGACGGAGAAATCGGTGAAATAATCGTCAGCGGAGCAATGGTTACGCCGCGATATCACAACGATGAGATAGCTACAAAAACGGTGAAAATTTTCGATAAAGACGGAAAAATCTGGCACAAGATGGGGGACACCGGTTATTTCGACAAAAAAGGAAGATTGTGGTTTTGCGGACGGAAAAATCATATTGTAAGAACCGCCGACGGCTTCCTCTATCCGGTCTGCTGTGAAGCCGTCTTTAACTCCCACCCCGATGTTTTAAGAACCGCCCTCGTCGGGATCGGCGCGAAAGGACGGGAAATCCCTGTCCTCGCCGTTGAGACAAAAAAAGGCAGCGTGAATTTTGTCAGGCTCGCGGGGGAACTCCGCGAATTGGCAGGCAAAAACAAGACAACTTTGCGAATTTCGCATTTTATAAAGCATCCGTCATTTCCTGTTGACATCAGGCACAACGCGAAAATTTTTCGCGAAAAAATAAAAGACCGGACGGAAAAAACAAAAAACGAG